>CAYNVA010000303.1:0-2787 GCA_964400575.1 uncultured Thermodesulfobacteriota bacterium
CACTCGATAGACAGTTATCATTTGATCTATTCTAAAACCCGTATGCTGCGTTGTCCAATTAAACGAAGGGGGCGGGCATGCCTTGCCCCTGCAGATACAATTCATCAGCGACCGTTTTACTTCATCCCGTCGCCAACCTCTGCGGCCCAGGCATCAATCGTGTCCCAGTTGCGCCAGTCGGCCTTGTTCTTGTCCGGCAAGCGCAGGATGAGCCCCAGTATGCGCAGCACGATTTTCTCAAACAGCGTGTACTTCTCTTTCGTAAAATCAATGGCTCCGCCAAAAAGCCCGATGGACACAGGGACAATCTCGGGGTACTTGTCCAACACCGGGTCAACAAATGCCTTTTGTACCATGGCGCGGGTTTCGGGCGTGTCTTGTGACATGCTTGCGCCGACGATAAATAGGGCCATGGGTTTTGCGGCAAGCTGGCCTTTATACGTTTCGAGAAATTTTTTCGCGTCGTCCAGCAAGGTGAATTTATAAATCGCGCTTCCCACGATGAAGCCGTCGTAGCCAGCCACATCGGTCACATCCCCCACCCACTTCACATCAACCCGGAAGCCCCTCGCGCACAAATCATCGCCGATCCTTGCGGCTACCTCGGCAGTGGAGCCGTGTATGGTGTCATAGGCAATAAGGATTTTTTTCGTGGCATTGTCCGTTCCGCACGATTTTTCTATGCTGTCATTGTCTGTGCGCGGCACAGCCTGCGCCGAAGCCACAAACATGAACACCGCAGCCATCAGCGCTGCCGACACGCATACAACTCGAACCATCCTGTCTAAAGTTTCCATAACTGTCTCCTGAAAAAGTTTTATAAAACCGGCAATCACTTTGTCCCAGCATGTGCTTTGAAAAAGTCATTGCATACAGGCTGTTCAAAAATGCTCAGATGCAAGGCGCGCGAAATCTTGCGAAATGAGGCGTACTGTTTCGTACGCCGCAGTGAAGCATGATGAGCGCAACGCAGCAGATGAACATTTTTCAACAGCCTGCTATATCCCGAAATGCATGTCCATGGAGCGCTCAATGCCGCCCTTCTCCCCGAATAACATCTTCCAGACACCCACACCCGGATCATGATCGATAAGGCTTTTCAAATAATCGTCAAAAACTGACATGGTGCGCTTGAGCTCTTCGCCTGATACCGGCTGGGCCTTGCTGAGCATGTCACAGAACAGGCGCAGGTACTCCACAATCAGTCTCACAGCCTGCTCGTCGAGCTCCTCGGGTATGGATATCTGGCAGGCTGCTGCGGAGAAAACCTCCTGCACCTTGCCGCTCTGCTTCTTATTGTATTTTGTCAATTCAGGATACCGGTCGCGGATTTTTATCATCTCGGCAAAAAGCGCCGAATCGTCATGGTGGGTCTTGCCTGCCCGATGGATGTCGACAAGCACCATTTTTTTACTCCCCGCACGCATCACCTCGCAGGCAAATACCGGCAGGTCATACTCCACGCGGGGCCGCAGAAACATGGACCGAACGGCAAAATAAACCGGGAGCTGGGGCCGGATGAATACCGCCCGCAGTAGCCTGTCCGATGAAAAAACCTCGCCTTTGATATCCATGAGGCCAAGGGCCCGCACGGGCCGCTCGGGCAGCGGATGCTTGAGCTGCACCGGCTTCAGGTCAAAATATTTCTGTATCTCTTCCTGCACGATGGGATGAATATTCATAAGTTTGCTCATGGCCTGCCGCCTTTCTTTTTATATGCATTATTATATATATAACATGGATAGTCTGTTATGTCATGTCGACCAGAGGGTAAAACCAGAGCAGCCCTTGCGGCTTGCCCGGAATCCTTTTTCTGGCAGCGTGACGCTTCCAGACAAACCGCAGCGGCTGTGCTAAAACTCTTATTAGCCAATACACTGTCATTTCGAAGAAGTCCGCCGTGGCGGACGACTGAGAAATCTTTGGCCAATAAAAAAATTTCTCTCTTCTGTCGAAATGAGCGTGAGAGTCCCGATAAGGATTTTCATTTACACACTTATTACTGTACCACAGGTTTGCTGCGAAAGAAAAAATTTTGCCTCCATTTTCAAATTTGATATTTAAGTAAAAAGTCGTCACCCCGGTGAAAACCGGAGTCCAGAAAAAGCCCGCCTGCTTGAAAAAAACAAATCCCCCTCATGTGCCTGCGCCGACACTGATTACCCCTTTGAAGCCTCTATCTAAATCGAAAAATCAAGGCTTCCCGTGAGGTGTGCGCACAAAAACATCCTTCCGTTTTGACATACCAGCACATATCAGACAACTTGGCCGCGCCACAGGATGTTTTAGATCAGCATTGAAAACCGCCCCAAAAACCCCATCCCGCATCTTGCGCCCACATTTACCTTGACACACAAACGCCCTCCCCCTATATTCACCCCATACCAAAGCGGGTTCCTATCAGCCCTTGACACACAAACGCCCTCGTCCTATATTCACCCCATCCCAAAGCGAGTTTCTTTCAGTCCGAGGGGCAAAAAGGTGAAGCGCAGGAATGAGCGCTTGCCTGCTCTTCTTCCGAAGGACACATCTCAGGCGTGCACTGTATAAGCGGCGCTTTTTGCAGCGTTTGCTTTTTAAAGCAGGGAAATAACAGCGGTACAAAACGAAACCAGGGGGCCCGGAAAGAAAAATGTGTTAACTCTAAGAGCGTGTTTTAAAAGGCATGTTTTTGGTGGATTCGCCCTGAAGTATGACTCCAATAAGGGCGCAGAGCGCTGGCAGGGTGGAACAAGCGAAGCGGTTCCACCCATAAAAACGGGCTTAATCCACCCTACGCGTGATCAT
>CAYNVA010000304.1:0-3311 GCA_964400575.1 uncultured Thermodesulfobacteriota bacterium
CCTATTTTAAGGGGCGAAATGTTTTTGGGCACGCTCTCAAGCTGTATGATGGCCACATCGGCAAACGGGGCAGAGGTTATGACGCGCGCAGGCACCTGCGTGCCGTCCTGAAACACCGCAGCCACCGTATCAACTGACTGCACAACATGGGCCGCTGTGAGTACCCTCCCGTCGGCTGAAATGAGCGCACCCGAGCCCAGGCCCCCGGAGGTCGTAAACTGGGGCTGATCCTCAGCCCGCGAGGTTTGCACCATGTCGGTCTGCATGGTTTTTATGAGCACGATGGCAGGGGCCACTGCCCGGTACAGCTCCCGCAGTTCGCGGGCATGGCCCGGTGCGCTCAGCCCAAGCACCAGAGCCGCAATGATACATACATAGTGTGTGTGCCGCATGCTATACTCCATAATTGAAAACAGTATTTTCCATAAGCTATAAAGGATATTGTGCAAATTTGCAAGTTTTGTGCATATATGCACAGCCGTGGCATGTGCATTGCACAGGGGCGCGGCAGCTGAAGAAATCCTTAACAGGCTTATTTTGCTGTGCATTTTAGTTATTGCGCTACCTTCCGAAAACAGTGGCATGGTTCCTGCAAAATGAAATTGCAGCCTGGTCCGGCTTAGCAACAAAGCATAAAGCAGCAAAAAAGCAGGAAAGGAACCAGCTATGAAAACTCATCTCGCAGACCGTAAGATGGCCGCAGTGATTCTCATCACAGCCGTCTGCTGCTGTGCGCTTGTCTCCTGCATGAAGGAAACCCAAAAGCAGCCGACCAAACCGCCGTTTACCTTTATAACCCCCAACCATTTGTTTGCTGTCGCAAGTCCGGATCCGCAGCATATCTGGGTTGTTGGATTTGATTCGGTTATTGTCCACAGCGCCGATGGCGGCACGACCTGGAAGCCTCAGAAAAGCCCGGTCACCAACAGCCTCTGCGATGCGTCGTTTGTGAGCGCCACCACGGGGTGGATAGCGGGCCGCGCCGGTACCGTACTGCATACAACAGACGGCGGCGCAACCTGGCAAAAACAGGAAACCGGCGTTACGAGCCATCTTTTTGCCCTGTCATTTACCGATGAGCGCAATGGCTGGGCAGTGGGCGATTTCGGCACCATCATCCATACGGCAGACAGCGGGGCCACCTGGCAGAAGCAGGGTTCAGGGGAAGATAAAATTTATAATGACGTTTTTTTTGCTGATGCCCTGCACGGCTGGGCTGTGGGAGAATATGGCACCATTTACGCAACCGCTGATGGCGGCTCCACCTGGCAGAAGCAGGAATGCAAAGATATTATTCCCGTGGTGAGCCAATCCGAATGGGAATCCTTTGCGCCGTCGCTTTATGGCGTGCATTTCAGCGATACCAGCCATGGTCTTGCCTGCGGCATGGATGGCACCATCATCGCAACCGCTGACGGCGGCACAACCTGGAAAAAGATAAAAAATCCTGCCGAGGCAAGCAAGGTGACGCTGTATAAAATAAAGTGCACAGGCACGGCATGCATGGCTGCCGGGCAGAAGGGCATAGCGCTTGCGTCCGCAGACGGTGGTGCAACCTGGCAGATGACTGCGAGCTCGCAGTCAACAAAATCATGGCTTCGGGATATGGACTTGGCCGATGCTCAGCACGGCTTTGCCGTTGGGTCGCGCGGCACGATTTTAAAGACCGATGACGGAGCGCGCACCTGGTCCATGCTGTCGGGCATACCGGTGGCGAAAAACTGATCCTGTAAACTGCACCAGCGGGCTTTGAGCTCAACTGTACGAAGGGAACAATGATGCATACCATAATGGAAAAATTCGCCGATTTCGTCATAAAGCACCGCCTGCTGGTGCTGTGCATTATCGGCGCCATAACGCTTGTGTTCGGCTGGGAATGCCGCAAGCTGACCATCTCCACGAATTTCAATGAGCTGCTGCCCCAGGATCACGAATACATAAAAATACATAATGAATTTCGTGAAACCTTCGGCGGCGCCAATTTTCTTGTGATCATGGTATCTGTTGCCGAGGGCGACATTTTTACGACCAAAACGCTTGAAAAGGTGCGCTACATAACCAATGAGCTGGAGAAAGTGCCCGGCGTTGATAAGTATAAAATTCTGTCCATGGCATCGCGCAAGATCAAAAACCCCAAGATCACCTCCTGGGGCATTGAGGCCAAGCCCCTCATGTGGCCCGAGGTGCCAAAAACCGAACAGGAGATGAACAAACTCAAAGAGGCTGTCTACTCAAACGAGGCATACTACGGCTCCTATGTGTCGTTTGACTCGAAGAAATGCCTCATTTTCGCCGACTTCTTCGAGGAGGAGCTCGACTATACCAAAATTAAAAATGAGCTCGACCGGCTGCGGGCTGAAACAGAAGATGAGAACACCACGGTTTCCATCGTGGGGCACCCCATGCATCTCGGCGTGGTGGCAAGCTATATACAAATCATGAACTATATTATGATCGGCACGGGCATACTCATCCCGATTCTGCTGTTCATCGCCTACCGCTCGGTTCTGGCAGCCATTTTCGTCCCCCTTGCCGCCGTGGTGTCTGGCGTATGGGGCCTGGGGTTCTATGCCTTCATGGGCTATAATCTTGATCCGCTCATTTTCGTTATGCCCTTTCTTATTTCGCTTATGGCATTCAGGCACAGCCACCAGCTCTATAACCGCTATTTTGAAGAATATATAAAAACCAAAGACGCCACAGCGGGCGTGCGCGTCATCATTGTGGAGATGTTCATCCCCGGCCTTACCAGCATCGTTACCGATGCTTTCGGCATCGCCATTGTCGCTATCACGCCCGTGCCCATGCTGCAGCACATGGCCATCGCAGGCGCCTTCTGGTCATTCATCACGGTCATCATCGGCCTTATCATGACCCCGGTTTTGATGACCTATGTTCCGGTTTCGGCAAAATTTCTTGCCCATATAGAACATGAGCAGAAAAAGGACGAGCTGCGGCAGGGGTTTGCCAACAAATTTGCCGACTGGCTGGGGCCCTGGATTATCGGCCACGGCCGGTGGTGGGTTCTGGGCACGGTTGCCGCGGTGATGGCGGTCTCCTACTATTATGCCGAAACCCTCATTATCGGCGATGCGCAGGTGGGCTCAAACCTGCTGTATCCCTCGTCGCGCTACAATCAGGACAGCGTGCGCATCAACCAGAACCTGCCCCTCATCAACCCCCTCTATATCGTGCTTGAGGGCGAAAAGGTCCGCTCGCTCACCAACCTGGAAGTCATGCAGGACATGAAAAATTTCACAACCTATATGATGCGCAATTCCGGCGGCGTCGGCGCGCAAAATATCATCAGC
>CAYNVA010000305.1:0-6194 GCA_964400575.1 uncultured Thermodesulfobacteriota bacterium
GCATTAGAAATGACTGAAAGAATGAATGCACCAACTGTAATACTCTACCGTAACATGATCCAGAATAAACTCAATATTGCAAACAAACTCAATAAGAATATTTAGCTCAAATGGAAAAGTACTAGGGGACATCCTATATTGCTCCTGTCCAGAGGGAAACAAAAGCCGCAAATTAATTAAATTTTCATCAATTATACTGCGACCGTTTTGCTGTTGATAGAACTCACCCCCACGTTTGCTTAAACGTTGTGCGTTGTTTCGGCGAATTTCTCACCTGCTGCGAACCTTGCACCTGATCGTTATCATTATCCGGCGCGAATAAATTGGGAATAAATTGGGGTCAAATCTTTATCTTGAAATTGGGGTCAAATCTTTATCTTGAAATTGGGGTCAAATCTTTATCTTGACAATTCAATTAGGGAACACTAGAAGAAACACATGGCGCGAGCACTAAGAATTGAATATCCGGAGGCATACTATCACGTCACGTGTCGTGGAAACGAGCGGCGTGAAATATTTAAAGACGCGGAAGACAGAAAGGTCTTCAAGGCTAAGCTGCAATTGTCCTTGGAGATGTACGGTGTAGATGTATTATCATACGCACTGATGAGCAATCATTTCGAAAAGGCGAAAAGGGGACAGCGCCCTTTATAGGTTGACTTCCCCTGTCTCTGCGGCATATAATACGCCCTATGCCACGACAAGCACGAATCGTTATTCCCAATATCCCCCACCACGTTACCCAACGCGGCAACTACCGGCAGGATGTTTTTGAAGAAGAAGGCGATTATGGCCGATACTGTACCTGGATGGGCCAGTATGCTGAAAAGTACGGCCTTGATATCCTTGCCTACTGCCTTATGAGTAATCATGTTCACTTTATCGTTGTGCCACGTAAGGCAGAGTCGCTTGCCCGAGTGTTCAATACTCTTCATATGCGGTATGCCCAATATGTTAACCACAGAAACGGGGCACGGGGGCATTTATGGCAGGGCCGGTTCTATTCATGCTTTATGGATACCGGGCACCTGTACCATGCCATACGCTATGTTGAGCGCAATCCCGTGCGGGTGGGCGAAGTGGCGAAGGCCTGGGACTACCGGTGGTCAAGCGCCCGGGCACATGCAGGCATGGCTGGAAGCAGCGGACCCCTTGCGGTAAAAACGCGCAAGTTTCCAATGGACAGCCGGCAGTGGAAAGAGTATCTACAGGCAGAAGATGAACCTGTCGAGGAAGAGCTGCGGCTGAAAACGCAGCGGGGGCTTGTACTGGGAAGCAGCGGTTTTGTAAAGCGGCTTGAGCAGAAGCTGGAACGCTCACTTGCGTGTTTAAACCCGGGTAGGCCGAAAGAGGAGATGTAGTAAAGGGCGCTGTCCCCTTTATTACCATGCCGGAATACTATTATGAAAATAACAGCTTTTAACAGCAGCCCGCGAAAAGAAAAAGGCGTTACCTATATAATGGTTGAGGATTTTCTTGCCGGTGCGCGCAGTGTGGGTGCGGAAACAGAACATATTTTGCTTGCCGAAAAAAACATTCAGCCCTGTATCGGCTGCTTTGCCTGCTGGTTTAAAAAACCCGGGACATGCGCGCTCAGGGATGATATGCGGGGGCTGCTCACAGCTTATATGCAGTCGGATATTGTTATTTTTGCAAGCCCGGTTTATGTGGGCACGGTGTCCGGCAGCATGAAAAATTTTATAGACCGCTTGCTCCCGCTGTATGACCCCCGCTATGAAGAAGACGCCCAGGGTCGGTTTTGCCATGTCTTGCGCTATGAGCGGTATCCCGACGCAGTGCTGATTTCCAACTGCGCGTTTCCCGACAACAGATATTTTGATTTTTTTCGCCCGCAATTTGATTTCATGAAAATCGTCTATAGAATGAAGGTGCTTGCCGAGATTTTTCTGGGCGGCGGATTTCTCCTCCAGGGCTTTGTCCCGGGCCATGATGACGCAGCAGAGCGGTACCGGCTGCTGCTGCAGACCTGCGGTCAGGAAATCGGCAGGCTGCGCACGCTTTCACCGGCAAGCCATGCGGCGCTGCAAAAACCGCTTGTTCCGCTTGAAGAGACCATTGCAAGCGGTAACAGCGTTTTCGAGGCTCTTTTGGCTGATTTGAGCGAGAAGCAGCCGGATCTGCTGCAGGACTAAAGTATCGCCCATCCTCTGTTTTTAGAAGGTCTAGCAGGTAGGGTGGGTGAAACCCACCATCAATGATTGAAAAATAATCGGTGGGTTCCGCTTCGCTGCACCCACCCTACGGACTTTCAGCGGCGGATGACCTTTGCGTTAAACCCGGTCGATAAATCAGGAGGCAAACTATGATTGATGAACAAGAGCTGGGCAAGGAAATGATCACGCTGAAAATCATCTTTTTCGCTATGGTGTTTTCACTGGCCGTTTATCTCTTTGTGGGTCTTGCTGTCGTCAATAACGCAAAGACATCGATGGACAATGATGCGTTTGGAATACTCAGAGCGGTTCTTTATGGCATGGCATTCATTTTTTTGCTTATTACAAAGCCTGTCAGAAAATTCATCTTAACCAGGGGCGGCCAGGGTAGGCGGCCGGCCGTGACTTTTAAGCACCCGGAAGTCCAAAAGTATGCACTGGCTATGATCGTAGCATCGGCCATGACGGAAGGTATCGGCATTTTTGGCCTTGTCCTGTATATACTTGGAAAAAACGTTCTGGATTTATATATACTGATTGCTGTTTCCGCCGTTGTCATGATTCAGTACCGCCCGAACAAGGACGAGGTGATCGGCCTTTTTGAAGAGGGTCGGATGGGCCCGGCTTCCGGGATTTAAGCAGGTAAGGTGGGTGAATCCCACCATCAATGATTGAAAAATAATCGGTGGGTTCCGCTTCGCTGCACCCACCCTACGCTGAGGGCAGCAACCAGAAGAGGGCTTGAACTAATCGCCCCGATTGCGGGGACGAAGGAGGGTGATTCATGAAAAAGAGAACGCTTTATGTGCTATTGGCAGTAATGCTTGTATGTGCTTTCGTCAAAGGTGTGGCAGCAGAAGATATTCCCGATATGGTTTGTCAAGAACTTACAGTTTTAAATGTTAATCCCTTAAGCCTTGGCACAACTAAATTAAACAGCCAAACACTTTACCGGTTTAAGGGAAACGAGCTTTATCTATCCACACCCGATAAAAAAGAATACTTATACAACACAGTAACCATGCAGGAATATGGCCGCTTTAATTCAGGTAACAAAACCATCATCTTTAGCGACATGAAATCCCCGAACGGTATCGTGATTCATTCTGAGGCATCTGAAGTTCGTGTTTCAAAAATCCGCTGTAACAGTGCCACGCAGCAGAAGGTCGATACAAAACCTTCAGAGACTGTTTCACCCAGGACTGTCGGCCAGGATATTTCCGGAGAATGGCACGTTGTTGATTCTGATGCCAGGTTCAAAATATTTTTCGTTGATGGAGATATTCGTATCGAGGGATGGGATAACAGCGATGGAGAAAAATTCAGAATCTCGGATGTGCAATGGGATGGGAAAAGACTACAAGGGATCTTTGTAATGCCTTCAACGAAAGGCACAACATACTCGAACCTCGCATTGATTGATACAAACACTCTTAAAGGTGCGTACAGGGGGGATAGCTCTGGCGAGGAAGTGTGGAGGCGGCAATCAACAATCGCGGCCCCCACGCTGACAGGCTCTGCCACGCAGCAGAAGATCGATACAAAACCTTCAGAGACTGTTTCACCCAGGACTGTCGGCCAGGATATTTCCGGAGAATGGCACGTTGTTGATTCTACTGCCAGGTTCAAAATATTTTTCGTTGATGGAAATATTCAGATCGAGGGAGGGGAGAGCAGCGATGGAGAAAGATTCAGAATCTCGGATGTGCAATGGGACGGAAAAAAACTAAACGGGATTTTTGTAATGCCTTCAAAGAACAACACAAGATACTTGACCCTCTTATTGATTGATGCAAACACTCTTAAAGGTGCGTACAAGGGAGATAGCTCTGGCGGGGAAGTGTGGAAGCGGCAATGATTTCAGGCTTTATCGGGGACGGTTGTATGTAAATATGATTCTGATGCTCTCCACCACGCAAGGACGCAGGGAATAAAGGATTATTTGTTGGGTTTCATCCGCCTGAACGGATTCAACCCAACCTGCAGGCTAATTAATTGAAGAGAGGCTATATGGAAGAGAGAAGACACGCATGCCCACGCATAAAAATCGATTTCAAAATGACATTCCAATACTCAGGAACTACGGTGAGTGCGGATATATTGAACTTAAGCAGCGGCGGCATCTTCATCAAGACTGACAACCCGCCGCCTGTTGATGCGACGTTTTCCCTGCGCTTTCATTTGCCGGGCGACCCTGAACCCCTGGCTATTGAAGGACAGGTGGTATGGATAAAACAGGAGAGCAAGGCGGTCCCCTCCGGAATGGGGGTACAGTTCATTAAAATCTCGCCGTGGCATAAGAAGCGGATACAAGCTTTTGTCGAATCCTTTATGGTAGATTAAGCGGACATCTTCATATGTCATATATAGTGTATAGGGTGCGCATTGCGCACCGGACTTGTCGCCGCCCGTGATGGTGCGCGGTGCGCACCCTACCAGCTGTTTTTAAGTATTTTTAAAACCAGATTCTTTTTTTTGGCGGAAATACTATGAAACGTCAGCCTTTAAAAAACAGGCGAGTCAGGCCCCGTATTGATGTTTTTCTCAAAGCAAACTTCGAGATTCATGACAAAGCGCTTCCTGAAAGCGAGTGCCTTATTGCAAATATAAGCGTAAGCGGGGCTGGTCTGGTTTTCCCCGGCCTGGCAGAGGGCTCTATTTCAAAAGGGCTAAAAATAACTCTCGAGTTTTTCATACCCGGAACAGACCGGCATATCTATGTTCAGGGGGTCATCGTCTGGACAAAGCAACTTGAAGATGCAATCGCAGCAGGAGTCGATTTTTCTGAACCGCTGTCATTTCAAGATATTATCAAGTGTTGTGATGAAAACAAAAATAAATTTGAAAATAATTAGGGTGAGCAGCAGGGGCCGTTGTTGCATTAGGACGTAGCGACTGTAATGATTGTCAATACCCTATTAACAAAATTTCGGGTCATAAACCTGATTGTTCTTTAACATAGCATTGAGCGTGATGACGAGCTTACGCATGCAGGCGGTAAGGGCAACACTATGCTTTTTGCCCTGGCTTCGCAGGTGGCAATAGAAGGCCTTGAGCTTCTTGTTCCACCTGGTAACGGCCGCGAGTGTCGGCATATGCAGTATTTTTCGCACAACAGCTCTGCCGCCGACAATGGAGCGTTTGCCCCGCATCATTCCGCTGTCTCGGTTCATTGGTGCAACACCCACCAGGGCTGCAATTTGTCTGCGGTTGAGTTTACCCAGCTCCGGCAGGCAAAACAGAATGCTGCGGGCCGTATTATCGCCTATGCCCGGCGCTGAGGCTATAACCTCCAGCTTTTGATTCCAGATGGGATTGTTTTTGATGTCACCGTGCAGCTGTTCATCAATGGCTTTAATTCGGGCATTCAGCTCAGAAACATGCTCCTGTATTTCTTGCAGGATCTGCGGCGTATGGGCTCTTGTCAGGCGGTTTTTTTCAGCTGTGCGCATGTCAATGAGCTGCTGGCGGCGCATTACAAGCTCTTTGAGCTGCAGTTCTTTGAGTGTCAACTGTTCTCGAGCCTCGGGCTTTACATCCTGGGCGAATCGGGCAATAACATAGGCATCAACCTTGTCTGTCTTTGCCAGTTTACCGATGGCCCGGGCATAATCCCTGACTTGCCGAGGGTTCACCACCGCGATGTTGAGTCCTGCAGCAGACAGCTGGACAGCCACGCTGATTTCATAGCCTCCGGTGGCTTCCAGGACAATGAGTGTGGGTTTGAGCTTCTTGAGTTTTCTCACAAGCGTCTTGACTTTCTGAGGTTCATAGGCAAAAGAATAACTGACATCCTCAGGCAGTACATGTACATCAAGCGAGTTCTTTGATACGTCGATACCGACAAAAGACTGTTTCATGTGTAATACCCTCCCTTGCAAATTCGAGCTCCTTTATGGGCTCAAGCGACTGTACGGGTTGTGACACATTAAAAGTCAGATAGCGATCAAGCTACCGGCGGTCTGTTAGACCAAGGTTGGGACGATCTGCTGTCTGACTGTAAACATAGTTCTTTCTCTT
>CAYNVA010000306.1:0-2012 GCA_964400575.1 uncultured Thermodesulfobacteriota bacterium
AAAAATGTGCTTGCCCTTGGTTTTATTGGAAGTGGAGAATGTCGAGGTATTGGAATAAAAAGCCTGCCCGCTGTATTCCACACAAAAAGCCTGATTAAATCTTAGAGCCTAACCCATTAGGGGCCTGGCAGCGCTTTTTCAGGCACCGAGCTCACTGGTAGAGGCCGGTTTTGATTGATCGTTTTTTGTTCGCACGGCCTGAAATGCGCGCAGCCAAACCCCTCATAAGATAGGCTCTTCGTACAATCACATTAGTGCCGTACGACAATCAATTAATAATTTACAGCTATGGCGTTCTTATGGCCATAGAGGATAGTACTATAATTTAATTGAGTTAGAGGAGACACATATGAAAGCATTTGTTTTTAGGCCTGATAAGTGCGATGTGTGCCGCCAGTGCGAAGTCGCCTGCTCTGCAAAATGCAGCACATCAAGCAGCGACTCTGCCGGGTATGCACCATTTATCAAAGTGTACCAGAGCCCGCAGGGGCCTTTCCTTCGCCTGTGCAAGCACTGCGAAGACACACCCTGCGTGGATGCCTGCATTGGTGAATCACTGAAGTGCGACAGCGATGGAATCATTATTCAGGATGAAAAAAGGTGCATCGGGTGCTTTATGTGCAACATGGTATGTCCCCATGGAGCAATCAAGACGGTTATGAGCCTTGAAAAAGCTTTTAAGTGTACGCTGATCTGCGGAGAAAAAGATAATCCTCCCTGCGTTGCCGTATGCGACAGGGAAGCCCTGTTTTTTGATGATTTCAGCACGACCGTGAAAAAGAGACGAAACAGAAAGATCAGGGGGTTAATCAAGAGATGAAAAAGCCAACTCCAAAAACTACAGCTAAAAAAAGCGCCAGACAGCATGTTATTGTCGGAAATTGTATTGCCGCTGTTTCTGCAGCACATACCCTGAGGGAATTAAACCCCGAAGATACGATTATTATTCTTGGTGAAGAGGCGGTGCCATCCTATTCACGGTGTCTTATTACCTATTATCTTGGCGGCATGGTTACCCGGGGGCATCTGCTTTCCCATTCTGAAAAATGGTATGCTGCCCGGGACATCGAGTTGAACCTTGCCACACGGGCCGAGCAGGTTGATACAAAAAACCGCATTGTGTATGCCCGGCAGAATGGAAAGAAGAAGAAAATTTCTTATGATACCCTGCTTGTAGCAACAGGCTCATCGCCCATTTTTCTCAAGAGCTTTCCCTATGACCCGGAAGGTATTATCGGGATGAGGAATTATGATGATTCAAATAAACTGCGAGGCTGGGCAAAGAAGGGTAAAAAAGCAATTATTATCGGCGCAGGATTTGTCGGGCTGAAGACCGCATATGGCCTTGTGAAGCGGGGCGTGCAGGTCAAGGTTGTCGAGCTGCTGCCAACGGTGCTTGGCCGCATGACTGATCTTGAGGCAAGCGCCCGGGTCCTGGATCGGATGACCAGGCATGAACTGCTTGATATTGAACTTCACAATTCTGTTATTGCCACGCGGAAACAGGGTAATAAATATATTGTAACCTATCAAAACGGCGGAGAAGAAGAAGCTGATTTTATTGTCGCCTCTGTTGGCGTTAAAGCAAACACGGACTTTCTTGAAGGCACAGATGTTAAGGTTGACCGGATAATCTCTGTTGATGACTGCCAGCGCACCACGGTTGAGGATGTCTATGCCGCAGGAGATGTATGCCGCTCGCGCCATATAGTGAATAAAGAATGGATATACAATGCCATCTGGCCAGTGGCAGCAGCGCAGGGAAGAATTGCAGCGTGCAACATGTCCGGGCAGCAGAGGGTCTATGAGGGCAATATCCCCATGAACAGCGTTGACTTCTACGAGATGTGGATAACTGCTATCGGCGATGTTCAGACAGAGGGTGATGACATTGAAGAAGTCACCTTTAAGAGCCATAGCATCTACCAGAAGGTAAAGCTGAAAGACGGCATCCCTGTTTCTTTTATGGCTGTCGGCAATGTGGACGGAGCAGGCATTGTCCGGGGTGCTAT
>CAYNVA010000307.1:0-4681 GCA_964400575.1 uncultured Thermodesulfobacteriota bacterium
GACGACCGGCTTGTGGGAAAGTGGGTTAACGAGCCCCTGCCCAGCGGCCCGTACAAGGGTGAGATGATAGATCCTCAGAAATGGGAAACAATGCTTGACGACTATTACCGCCTGCGGGGCTGGAGCCATGACGGGGTGCCCACTGGGCAGCGGTTGTCAGAACTTGGCATTGATGGTATAGAGGTAGCTTAAAAAGCTAGGATTCAGAAGCCAGTAGTCAGAATTCAGAAGAGAAAACAAAAAAACATTTCAGAATCTGATTTGCAGGCAGCCTCTGCGTCTTCTATTCTGGATTCTGCATTCTGGCTACTGAATTCTTTTTATAATGGCCAACAATTTTTTTGAAAGGATGAAACACATGAAAGTATTAAAAATTATCGGTATTTTGATTGTCGTGATCGCGGTGGTGGTCGGCATTTTTATCGCAACCTTCAAACCTGCCAAGTATGACGACTTTGGCGTGTTCAATGATCTGAAAAAGTTCACCCTCGAGCGGTTTGCCGCAGCCAGGGCCCGGTCCGTTGAAACCTTTACCCTGAAGCTTTCATTTCCATTTTCAAAAATTTTCGGCAGCGATGTAATCGCGCTGCCGATGAAATCATTTGAAACCGACAGAATCGCCGCAGCCAGTATCAGCCAGTTTGAAGTGCCGCCGGGCTCGGGCTATTTCCGCGATTATACGTTCAATATCAGGCCCAATTATACCTTCAAGGCACCGATCTTCCACATTGATCTCATGAAGCCCTCACCGGGCGTGCCGGGCCTCTGCTCGATGGACATTTTCAATGTTGATCCTGAAACCATCAATTATGAAAAGTTTTTCGGCAGCGAGCTTGAGAACGTGAAAAAAGCCATGGCCCTTGTGGCTAAATATCAGCGCACGCCCGAGCAGGGGCGCGGCAAGATAACCAGGTATCTTGATCCCTACAAAAGCCCCTATCGCATCGAGCTTCAGGAGCCCAAAGGCGATGAGGCTGTACGCAAAGCCTATTATCAGGCGGCAGGCGAGGCTTTCAAAATCATGCTCACGGCCTATCTGAAAAGCCTTGCAGCCCTGAGCCCTGATCCGGCCTTTGCCAGCCGCCACGAGCAGAAAATGCAGGAGATGGTGCTTGCGCTTTACAAAAACGATGTTGCCATCAATTTAGGCAAAAAGATATTCAAGGGCCAGTTCAAGAAGTTCTGGCTTGACAGCTTCTGGAACGTGCGTGTCGAGCTAGGGGAATAATTCCCGACTTTCCTTGACTTTTTGCGGCAAACAGGTTAAAAGTAGCATTCATTATTTATAACCTAAAGGCACTTTGTTCATTACTTTGGAGGTAACCCATGAGCAGCAGACCCGAGCTTGAAAAACTGACCGCGATCAAACTGCGCGAGCTTATCGCAGCCGAGTATCCCGAAATACAGGGCGCCCATGCCATGAAAAAAGAACAACTGGTTGTGACCATTCTTAAGGCGCGCGGCGAGCCGACGCATGAGGTGAAAAAGCATATTCCCATTACGGATTTGAAAAAGACCATCCGCCAGCTGAGGAGCCAGCAGGTTCAGGCGCTTGAGGCAAAGGATGCCAAGAAGAATACGGAACTGCGCAAAAAGATAGCCAAGCTGAAACGCAAGACCCGCATGATTGTCGAGAAGGGCCCAAAGACCCCGAAAAAAGCAAAAAGCAAATAATTATTAAAAGGCGCCTGCAGTGAAGGATAGAATCAGCCAGGAAATCAAAGTTGCCATGAAGGCAAAGGATGAGGTGCGGCTTTCCACGCTGCGCCTGATCCTGACGGAATTTGTGCGCAAGGAAAAAGAAAAGGGCATAGCTCCCACTGATGAGCAGTGCGTGCAGATTCTGCAAAGCATGGTTCGTAAGTGCAAGGACGCAGCCGAGCAGTTCCGCAACGGGAACCGCCCCGAGCTTGCCGAAAAAGAGCTGGTCGAAGTGACAATAATAGAAAGCTACCTGCCGGCGCAGCTGTCCGAAGAGCAGGTGCGCGAGCTGGCCCTGGCCGCTATCGCCGAGGTGGGCGCCAAAACCCCCAAGGATATGGGCAAGGTCATGGGCGTGCTTACCAAGAAGCTTGCCGGCCAGGCCGATGGCTCCGTTATCAGCCGCATTGTGAAGGAAGAACTGCAGAAGCTGGGCTCCTAGAGCCACCTTCCGGCAAGTGCCTCACCAGGGCGTAGCAATCGCATAATGAAAAGCAAATATATACCAAAAGCCCGCATCCGCGTAGGATGCGGGTCTGCGGTTTTGCAGCAAGGCAGCACCCGGCAGGAAACAATTGACAAAGCCGCGGGCCAGAGGCTAGACTTATCCAACATTAAACCGAGTACGGTCAGCAGTGTATGAAGGGCAAAATAGTAATTGATACCAGCATGTGCAAGGGCTGCCAGCTCTGCATCGGGTTCTGCCCGAAGAAGAATATCTTCCTGTCGTCACAGCTGAATGCCAGGGGCTATTTCCCGTCTCAGGTTGATGAAAAAAAAGATTGCACGGGCTGCGGCATCTGCGCTCTTATGTGCCCCGAGGCTGCTATTGAGGTATACCGTGACGACGAAGACTAAACAGCTCATGTACGGAACTCATGCCGCGGGTGAGGCCGCCATTCAGGCTGGCTGCACCTGCTATTTCGGCTACCCCATAACCCCGCAGAATGAGCTGCCGGAGTATATGTCCCGAAGGCTGCCGGAAGTGGGGGGCGTGTTCATTCAGGCTGAAAGCGAGCTGGCCTCCATCAATATGGTGCTCGGCGCAAGCGTGGCAGGAGCCCGGGCCATGACCTCCTCCAGCAGCCCCGGCATCAGCCTCAAGCAGGAGGGCATTTCGTTCATGGCTGGCATGGAGCTGCCGGCGGTGATCGTCAATATCATGCGGGGCGGCCCGGGGCTTGGCAATATCGCTCCGGCCCAGTCAGACTATTTTCAGGCCACCCGCGGTGGCGGTCATGGTGATTACCGCACTCCGGTGCTTGCGCCTGCCTCGGTGCAGGAGCTTGCCGACCTCACGTTTCTGGCATTCGACATGGCAGACCAGTACCGCAACCCGGTGCTGATTTTAGGTGACGGCATGCTCGGGCAGCTCATGGAGCCGGTCGTCATCCCCACGCGCAAAAAGAATGAGCCGCTTGCGGAAAAAGACTATATCCTCACCGGCGCCAAAGACCGGCCCGCACGTCTTGTGAAATCCCTCATCCTTGACGTAAAGGAGATGGAGGACCACAACTGGAAGCTGCACCGCAAATACCAGCGCATTGAGCAGAACGAAACGCGCTGGGAAAGCTACCTGATGGAGGATGCCGAAATGGCGGTCATCGCCTACGGCACAGCCGCCCGCATTGCCAAGGGCGCTATCAACCGCCTCCGGAAGGAGGATGAAAACGTGCGCATCGGGCTTATCCGGCCCATAACCCTGTGGCCGTTTCCGACCAAAGCCCTGCGGGATGCGGTTAAAACAATGAATGATTTTTTTGTTTTTGAGATGAGCACCGGCCAGATGGTCGAGGATGTGCGCCTGGCCCTTGAAGGCAGAGGCAAAATACACTTCTACGGCCGGCCCGGCGGGGTCGTGCCCACGCCGGTCGAGCTTGCCCGCAGCATGGCGCGGCATTATTATCAGTCCAAGAGGTCACGCAAGAAATGAAAAAAGTATATTCACGGCCAAAATCTCTGCGTAAAGTGGCCATGCACTATTGCCCGGGCTGCGGCCACAGCATTATTCACCGGCTCATAGCCGAGCTGCTTGATGAAATGAACCTGCAGGACCGGGCCATATGCGTACCTCCCGCAGGCTGCGCAGTGCTTGCATATAACTATATAGATATCGATATGGTTGAGGCGCCCCATGGTCGGGCCACAGCCGTGGCAACAGGAGTTAAGCGCGTGCGGCCAGGTAATCTCGTGTTCTCCTATCAGGGTGACGGTGATTTAGCGGCCATCGGCACAGCCGAGGCCCTGCATACGGCAAACCGCGGGGAAAACATTACCGTCATATTTGTTAATAATGCCGTCTACGGCATGACTGGCGGACAGATGGCCCCGACCTCTCTTATTGGCCAGAAAACCACAACCTCGCCCCTTGGCCGTAATGCCAAAACCGAGGGCCCGCCCATCAGGGTCTGCGAGCTGATGGCCCAGCTTGGCAGCCCGAGCTATCTTGAGCGCGTGTCGGTCAGCTCCCCTGCGGGCGTCAGAAAGACCAAAGCCGCCATCAAAAAGGCTTTTGAATATCAGATAAAGAAATGCGGATTCTCTCTTGTCGAAATCCTATCGCCCTGCCCGACCAACTGGAAAATGGATGCCATGGCGTCATGCGCATGGATCGACGAGGTTATGGCAAAGGAGTTTCCGCTCGGGGTAATAAAAGAGGTGCAATGCTGATCAAAACAATTTTTTCAGGATTCGGCGGACAGGGCGTTATCTCCATGGGCCAGATGCTGGCAAAGGCAGCCATGCTTGAAGACCGGTTCGTGACCTTTCTGCCGTCATACGGCGCAGAGGTGCGCGGCGGCACGGCAAACTGTACCGTGACCATCTCCGACGAAGAGATCGCCTCTCCCATAGCATCTGAGCCCGAGTTCGTGGTGGCTCTCAATCAGCCGTCGTTTTTCCGGTTTCAGAACCTGCTGGCCTCAGGCGGATTCATGCTGTACAATACAACCCTTGTTGATGCGGCACATGCCCGCGGCGA
>CAYNVA010000308.1:0-1616 GCA_964400575.1 uncultured Thermodesulfobacteriota bacterium
ACGGTCAGCAGAGAAAGTACCGGCTATTTGTACGCGCTGTTTGCCGGCAATGCACTGTGGCAGGTGATTGGAGAGCTTGCCTCGTTGCGGGTAACACAAGGTCTGATACTGCAGTTCAGCGATGTTAATATCAAGCTGGTGGGCGGGTACCTGTATGTTCTCGCCGGATGGATTCTGCTCTTCATCATGTGGAAGACACAGGTGCTGTGCAAAAGGATCTGTTTTTGTTTCGTGATATTCCTGGGCATATGGTCTCTGGAGCTGTACCTTGACAACTACTCTTCTTCCGTGCCGGTTGAATTGATGCCCCGGGTAGCCAACATAATCGGCACGGTATTTATTATCGTGTCCATGGTACTACTCTTTCTTGCCAGAAAAGCGGCAAGCATCCAGAAACAGACGGTACTGGGCGGCCTGCTGTATTTATCGGTTTCCATAGTGCTGATGGCATTTACCCAGTGGCAGAAGCCGCAAACGTTTTATCTGCTGCATGAGAAACCAATGATAGAACACGAGATAAAGGCGCTGCAGGAGGAACTGGCATATCTCAACCAGCTGCGGGAAAAGCTCGGCATTCGCGAAGGCGCTTCCCTGTCTGAGCAGCTGAGCATAAAGCAGGTTCAGGAAAAGCCGCCGTCAGCACAATAGCAGGAGAGGGCAGCGAAAGAAACAGCTGCGGTACATAGCACAGGAGGCGGAAAAGGGAACATGCGTTACGATGTTGCAATAGTGGGGGCGGGACCAGCCGGGCTGATGGCGGCAAAGACGGCGGCTGAGCATGGGCTCAAGACAGTGCTCCTTGAAAAAAGAAAAGACGTTTCTAAAATAACCCGTGCCTGCTGCCAGCAGTTAATAATGGATGAGAACTTTCAGGGAGAAACCATTACCATTGTGCAGGGGAAAATAAATTTTACAAAGAACGGGTTTGTCGTTGATTATCAGGGCCCGCTGCTCACGGTAACGGATAAATATTTTGTATCTCCCCGCGGACACGAGATTCATTTTGCCAATGATGACAACAGCCCGATTGTAGTTAAATTTGATAAGGGCCTTCTGCTGCAGGGAATATGGGAGCATTGCGCCAGGCTGGGCGTGACATTACGCAGTGGCGCACTTGTTTGCAATGCTGAAGACAAAGGTGCCGGCGTTGACTTGACCGTCAAGGTCGGCGATATTTTTGAAAAGCTGCACGCAAAGAAGCTTATAGTTGCAGACGGGGTCAATTCAAAAACAGCGGGCATGCTCGGTCTCAACCAGAGCAGGTCATGTTTTGCAACAGCTCTGTGCACTCTTTCGGTAATTGAAGGGCTTCAGGATTTCGAACCGTACACGTTAAAAAGTTATATGGGCTGCGCCTATCAATCTTTTGCACCCTTAATTATGGGGCCTGCGTTGGAGGGAAGCGATCTCAGGTATCTGGTCATCATAGCCAATAAACGTAAAAAACCCGAGCAGATCTATCATGATGTCGTAACAAAGAGCCCTCTGGCGGCACTGTTTGCCCATACACGGGTCGTTAAGAAAATGGCCTGCATGGCAACAGCATACAGTTCCCTGAAGATTCCTTTCAGCGGCAATGCTCTGATAATTGGCGATGCGGCAGCCTATGTGGAGGT
>CAYNVA010000309.1:0-1648 GCA_964400575.1 uncultured Thermodesulfobacteriota bacterium
TTAAGGCATTTGATGTAAATGTTATGGATGTAAACGGCGATTTTAGAAACGACGTGCTGGTGAGCATCTTTAAGACACCCGGCCTCTACTGGTATCAGGCTCCGGTAAAAAGCGGCGACCCCTGGACAAAGCACACCATAAACGATACCTTTGAAGGCACTGACATGTATACCGGTGATATCAACCGGGACGGTAAAGATGAGATGATTATTTCCGGACTTTTTATTAATAAGATATCCTGGTTTTCAGCCACAAAGGCAAAAGAAAACGACGAGATTTCGTGGACTGAGCATGTACTTGATGATGACATTTTAACACCCGGGGATATATCACTCGATGATGTTGACGGAGACGGGGATTTGGATGTGGTGCTTGCAGGTATGGGTAAATACCAGATGATCTGGTATGAAAACAAGATGCCCCAGGAGAAAACCTGCGTGTTCACGTATGTGCTGGGAGGAAAATCTCCTGCGCTTGAACCCCTGAGAAAAGTCAGGGACGCTATCAAGCTGTCTATGCCCGGAGGAAAAGGCCTTGTTGATGCATATTATGCATATTCTCCGGTTCTCATTAAGACTATAAAAGCATTCAAGAGCATTTTAAAAACCTCTTAACAAGGCAGGCGGCGGCCAGGAAAAGACGGCAGCAAACAATACTGCAATGATTATTTTAGCATTTGCCGATATCCACGGAGATGCATCATGTATTCACCGCGTGTTCAAACAGGAGCAGCACGCCGATGTGGCGTTGCTACTGGGTGACATCACCAATTTCGGGAATCAGGACGCGGCTGATAAAATTATTGCTGCAATTGAGCAGCACGGCGTTGCCGTGCTTGGCGTGCATGGCAACTGCGACTATGCCGGGGTGGGGGAATATTTGCGCCTGCGGAGCATGAGCCTGCACGCCCGCTGCATTGTGCGAAACGGCATGGCTTTTTTTGGCGCCGGGTTTTCACTGCCCTGTCCGGGCAGAACGCCCGGCGAGATTGCCGATGAGCGCTTTGCCGAGTACCTTGCCCAGGCTGCGGCAGATATGCCCGACGGCCTGCCCTCTGTCATGGTCACCCATGAGCCGCCGTTTGACACCTGCGCCGACCTTGCTTTCACCGATGAGCATGTCGGGAGCCGCGCCATAAGGTCATTCATAGAGCAGCGCCAGCCTCTTGCCTGTTTCTGCGGCCATATTCATGAAGGCGCAGGCCTGGACCGCATCGGGGACACCATCATAGTCAATCCCGGGCCGCTGCGCCGGGGTCGCTATGGCTGGGCATGCATTGAAGAAGGGTCTATCGAGGCGGACATACGAAATTTTTGAAGCTGTAGCAGTGGATGTAGCTGTTATCTCGAAGGGAAAGATTTTATTGACAGGCGGAAAATTGGAGCGACTGCGCACCCTTCGGACTCGCTGCGCTTGAACGGGGCAAGAACGGCAACAGTATTTTGATATTTGTTCTGAAGGGATATTTACTTAGTGGCTGAACGAAAACCTCAAGCCATGGATTTGTTGGGTTCACCCTTATGATTGTAGAGACAGGTTTGAAACCTGTCTCTACTAAATATTTAAAATTGCGTAGGTTGGGTTGAGGTAAGAAACCCAACGGTTTTTTTGTAGATGGGTTAAGCCCGGAAAAAAAAGTTTGTATTCT
>CAYNVA010000310.1:0-16347 GCA_964400575.1 uncultured Thermodesulfobacteriota bacterium
GTTGTTGAAAACAGAAACCAAAGCCTGGGCGTGTGAACGCAATCTGAAGCAAAAAGCCGTTGATTGGCAATTCACCACCCCCGATGCTCGTATAAAACTTAAATCGCTTTACCCGCAAATAGTTTTATGACAAGGTACTAGCGCATTTTTCAAAATAGTATAGCCATATGCACACAGGTGAGCTTTTGGTGAGAGTAGCCCGTGCGGTTCGAGCGATTGGCATAACATCATTGCCAGTTTCGCTTGCGAGAATATAGCACGGGCAAACGAAACAAAGGCTCACCATAAGGGCGCATGGCTACAACAAAAAGAAAAATGCTCTAAATTATAATAATTCCAGTTAGAATATCTCTATCTTCCGCAGGCGCGCGCAGCGCGCCCTGTCTAACTCCTTGGAAGTGACCCTGCGTATGGCGTAAGGGATTTCCCGTTCAAACACTCTGTTTAAAGAATACCAGAAATATACTCTGCGGGGTAGGGGCTGTAAACCACGAAAGTGCATTAACAAACTGCGGGGATCACGCTTTGGTAATCAGTTCGTTGGCGACCTGTATCAACTTTTTGATGTCAAAGGGCTTTTCCATAACTAGCTCAGCCCCGAAGTGTTGTGCCATCTTGAGGCAATCCTGAGCATGCAGAACGCCGCCGCCGGAAATGGCTATGACCTTCACATCGGGCTTCTTCCGCTTGAGCTCGATTATAAGCTCAAGCCCGTCTTTCTCAGGCATCAGCACATCGGTTATAATAAGATCAAAAGCCTCATCACAGGCCGTCTTCAGGCCGGACTTGCCGTCTGCGGCTGAAAAAACCGTGTGCCCGGCCTGCTCAAAAGCTATCTTCAGCAGAGGAGCGCATTGCGGATCGTCGTCAATAACAAGAATTCTTGCCATAACCCTCCTTGGGGATAAAAAATAGCCGGCGATAATTAATTGAATAAAAAAAGAATAAAACAAAAAATCCTTTTTTTCAAATTAAATTGTCTGGATTGCCTGCTTTTTATCCCGGCGCAGGCGCTCCTTTGCACCTTCAAAAAGCGAGTAGCAGACCGGCACGATCAAAAGGGTGATCAGCAGCGACAGGGCCTGTCCGCCGATGATTACCTTTGCCATGGAGGCGCGCGAGGCAGCACCGGGGCCTGAGCCAAGGGCGATGGGTATCATGCCGGCGATCAGGGTGATGGTGGTCATGAGGATGGGGCGCAGGCGCGTGCGGTTGGCTTCAAGTATTGCCTGCCCGAGCGGCCTGCCCTGGGCCACAAGCGTATTGGTATAGTCGATCTGCAGAATGCCGTTCTTCTTAACGATGCCAAAAAGCATGAAGATTCCGAGCAGGCTGTAGATATTGAGCGTTTCCCCCAGTATCAGCAGAGAAAAAAACGCGAACGGCAGCGTGAGCGGCAGCGCCAGCAGGATAGTCACCGGGTGCAGAAAGCTTTCAAACTGCGCAGCAAGAACAATATACATGTAGATGAAAGCCAGCACAAAGGCCAGTATCATATTGGTCATGCCTTCCGCCATCTGCTTGGCCTTACCCGTATCGGCGCCCTGGTAGCTCAGGGGCAGCTGCATCTCCCGCACGAGCGCTCTGATCTGCTCAGTGGCCTTCCCGAGGTCGAGCTTCTCAAGGTTTGCAAATATGGTGACCTGTCGCTGACGATTAAACCGGTCGATCTCGGCGGGGCTTCTGCCTTCTGAAAGATCGGCAACCTGATTGAGTGTCACCATGCCTGATTTGTTGGCGCCTACCGGCAGACGGGCAACAAGGTCCGAGTCGGCCCGGTCCCTGCGGTCAAGCCGCAGCCACACATCGTACTGCTCCACGCCTTCGCGGAATTTGGTTACGCGCTCGCCCCCGACCATGGTCCGAAGCGCCAGCGCTACATCTGAAGCCGACACGCCAAGGTCGGCCGCTTTGGGCCTGTTGAGCGACACGCGCACCTCGGGCTGCCGGGCCACAAGCGATGTATCCACATCCACAAACCCCGGCATCTTTCGCAGCCTGCGGGCTATCTCATCGGAATAGGTCATGAGGCCGCCCAGATCCGGGCCCGTGAGATTATATGATATTTGATAGTTCTGGCGGGCGCTGGAGCCTCCACCCATGCCCTCCATATCATAGACGCCCGTGCGCAGCTCGGGGTACTTTGCCAGAATCGCCCGTACCTCCTGCATGACCTTCTTTTGCGGATAGTTCCGGTCGGCAATTTCAAGGGTTCCCACATAGATGGTGCCCTGCGTGATGTCCTCGGCCCCCACTTCGGTGCTGCCGATCTGCGTCAGCATGGTGGTGATACCCGTCACCTTCTGAATCTCGGCTTCGATTTTTTTGAATATGGCGTCGGCCGACGACAGGCTCGATCCCGCCGGCACGATAAGGCTTACCTGAAACTCGCTGCGATCGTCTGCAGGCAGAAAGTCCTTGCCGAGCATTTTGACAAGCGGCCCGACCATAAGCACGCAGCCGACGGAAATGAGCACGGTGAGCCCGCGCCTGCGCAGCGCCCACTGCAGTATCATTTCATAGCCGTTCTGCAGGAGCTTCCAGAGCCTGGTTTCCTTGGATGAAGCGCCCGCCTGCTTGCTGCTCAGAAAAAGCGCCGAAAGCATGGGGGTCAGCGTGAAGGAAATGACAAGCGATATGCCGATGGCGAAAGCCACCGTGAGGCCGAATTCATAAAAGAAACGGCCCGCCATGCCGCTCATGAATGCTACGGGCAGAAAAATGACCACGAGCGACGTCGTTGTGGCCATGACCGCGAGGCCGATTTCTTTAAGCCCGTCGATAGCTGCCTGCAGGGGCGGTTTTTTCAGCTCCTCCATGTGGCGAAAAATATTTTCCAGCACCACGATGGCATCGTCGATAACGATGCCCACGGCAAGCGTCAGCCCCAGAAGCGACATGTTGTTGAGCGTAAAATGCATCGCGCTCATGAATGTGAATGTGGCGATGAGCGAAGTGGGGATGGCAATTGCCGCGATAAGCGTGGAGCGCAGGTTGCGCATGAACAGCAGCACCGAGAGCGCTGTCAGAATGCCGCCCAGAAACAGGTGCAGCCGCAGCTCATCTATCGAGCTTTCGATAAAGCGCGACTGGTCTGCGACAATGGAAATTTTTATGCCCGCCGGCAGATTGGGCTCTATCTCTTTCAGGCGCTTTTTAACGCTTTTGATAACCTCAACCGTGTTGGTGCCCGACTGCTTTTGCACAACAAGCGACACTGCGGGCGTGCCCGCGCCGCCCGTGGCTTTCGTCCAGAGCCGCGCAAGCGAGCGCGGCTCCTCGACCGAGTCTTCCACGCGGCCGATATCCCCGATGGTGATCTGGCGGCCGTTTACCGTGGCCACCACTATTTTATTAAAATCTTCAACCCGCTCGATGCGGGCAAGCGTGCGCAGCACCTGCTCGCTGTCGCCCCGGTCGATACGGCCCGAGGGAATCTCGACATTCTGCGTGGCAAGGGCCACTTTAATGCGCGAGATGGAAATGCCGTAGGACTGCAGCCTGTCGAGATCCAGAAACACATTGATAGCGCGCGTCCAGTTGCCCATGGGAATCACCGCGCCCACGCCGCGCACGTTTTCTATTGCTTCCTTCACCTTCAGCCGCGCGATCTCGGATATCTCCTTCATCTCCCGCGGCCCGGTGACGGCAAGCGAGAGGACCGGAATGGCGTCAAAGTCGATCTTGGATATGACCGGCGCCTCCGTGTCCTGCGGAAGGCGTCTGATAGCGGTTGCCACCTTGTCGCGCACGTCCTGTGCTGCTTCGGCGATTTTGCGCTCAAGATGAAAGCGGATCACGATGCGCGACATGCCTTCGGTATTGAAGGATTTCAGCTCATCCACGCCCTCAATCGTATTGATCACCTCTTCAATGGGCTTGGTGACCTGCGATTCCACCTCCTCGGGGGAGGCGCCGCGCAGAATCGTCGTGACGGTCACGATCGGGATTTCGATATTGGGCATGGTATCAACGCCCAAAGTGCGGTAGGAAAAAAGCCCCAGCACCACGAGAAGCACCGAGAGCATGGTGGCAAGAACCGGCCTGCGTATGAAGATGGTTAAAAAGTCCATATGTTTATCATAATTCAGGTATTGGGGCGTTTTTCATAATGCATTTATTCGTAAATGCTTATTTTAATTCCCTGATTCCCCACTCCTCCAATTCCTCAATTCCTCAATCTATTTATCTTCGCGTATCGTAATTGCCCTGCCTGCGGAAAGCAGCTCGACGCCGGTTATGATGACCGGCTCGCCCTCTTTGACCCCCTTTACCACCAGCACGCGGTCGCGAATCTTGCCGGCAGTTTCTATGACGCGCTCAGCAGCCTTGCCGTCTTTGGCCACAAAGACGCGCGGCGTTCCTGCAAATGCCGTGACCGCTGTCTCGGGCACGGTCAGCATGGTGTCGATCTTCCGGGTAAGGATGGAAACGCGGGCAAAGGACCCGGGCTTTATTGAGCCCTGGCTGTTGTCGATTTCCGCCTCAATGGCAAATGACCTTGAGTCGCTTGCAACGCTTGGCCCCACGCGCGCGATGGTACCGGGGAAGGAAATGTTCCTGCCGGCGTCGGTATAGGCAAGCACTTGATCTTCCTTATGCACGTCCCCTGCATAGCGTTCCGGGACATCGCCCTTGAATTTTATAGGATTGAGCCGCACAAGATAAAACGCGGCAGCGCCTGCGCGGATATATTCGCCGGGATGCACCAGGCGCTTTGCCACGGCGCCGTCAAATGGCGCACGCAGCACCGTGTCGGCAAGCTTTTTTCGCGCAAGATCGGCTGTAGCGCGGGCAACATCGAGTTTTCTGTTGCTTTCATCCATCTGGTCCTTGGCCACCACATTATCGGCATGCAGCTTCTGAACGCGCTTGAAATCAGCTTCTGCCTTTAAAAGATCAGCCTCGGCCTGCGTCTTTTTCCATTCATATTCAACCGGCATGATCCGGCACAGCACATCGCCCTTTTTCACCTGATCGCCAAGATCCACCAGCATCTCGGTGAGCCTGCCATCGACCTCGATGGAGACCGTTGCCTCCTCCCATGGAGCAAGCGTTCCGGTTATGTCGATACGGCGCTCCACCGGCTCGGTCGTAACCGGAGCAACTGCAACACTCTGGGCTGCCTCCTGGCCTGTTGTGGCATCCTTTTTTTTTCCGCAGCCCAGCCCGGCAGCGGCAACCAGAGTCACGCAAGCGATACAACCTGTCATTAAAAATACTTTTTTCTGCATAGTCTCTGTCCAGTACGTGGGAGTATTTTCGCCCGTGCAGCTTTGTTTTATACCCTCGAAAAGCTTAGGGCAAAAACGCTAGCGTACGATTAAATTGTGGCACTGTATATTATTTTTTTAACTGTTATGAAATTAAAAGTCAATGTATTCTAAAAAAACAAATTTCTCCTGCCCGCTAAAACTGAAAATTCTTTGCAACAGTTCGATATATCAAGCGATGACGCTATGGTCACCTCGCGGGACACAAGGTCAAAGCGGGCTGTTTTCCCTGTCCACCCGCCTGATGAAAATATCAACTTTTGTCACGCCTAAAGCCCCGGCTCCTTTTCATTCACGTATTTTATTGAGTATGCGGGTCGCCTTTGCCAGGGTCTGCACCAGTTGCTGCTGGTCGCGCTGGCTGAGCTTTCCCAGGGTGTTTTCCAGTTCCTGCGCGCGGTTCAGAAAAAAGGTGTGCCGCAGGACCTTGCCTTTGGCGGTCAGCCGCACCAGCACGACACGGCGGTCCTGCTGGCTTCGGAGCCTGCTGGCGATCCCGCGCTTGACGAAGCGGTTGATGATCATAGTCATATTGGAAAGCGGCAGGCGGGCGTTTTTGCTCAGGCTGCCCATGGTGTAGGCGATGTCAACATCCATAAAGGCCGCCAGCCCCTTAAGCTCAAGCAGCGTGAAATCAATGTTCGCGCTGGCCCGGGGCCCGGCCATGGTTTTCCGGAAATACTGGCTGAAAAACTTTCCCATGGTCAGCATCTGCTCTTCGAGCTGGTGAAATTGCTGATAGTTCTTTGGCTGGCTGATCATCGGTCCATCCGGCTAAAATGTTTATATGTGTAACTATTATATAAGTAATTTTCGGCAATGTCAAGACGCTGAGCAGGGGAATGCGCGGACGGCAGGGTTCAGGCCATAGGGGCATGCCCTGTGTGTTTACCCAAAGACCGGTATCAGGAGTAAAAGATTCAAGATTTAATGTAGGGGCGGGTTTTATGCCCGCCCGCGGGAGGGAGTAAATCCCTCCCCTACGGCAAAAAATTTTAAGGATTCCAGGGGCTGACCCGTGTGTCTGTTCCTGTCATGGTGAAGAGGCCTACGGGCCGGCAGGCCGCTGCTACTGTTCAAGCGTTGAGACTTGGCCCGCTTCAGAACCTCTCCAGCGCATGGTCTGCTCGCGGTAAAAGCTTGTCACGCTCAGATCAAGGGCAAGCTGCTGCCCCGGTGACAGCTGCTTCATTCCCAGCTGCTCTGCAGGAAGAAAAAGCTCAAAGGCGATATGGGGTAAGGGTTTGGGGATCTTCTGCAGCCTGCCCGCCGCGGCCAGCAGCCTGTCGGGCGTGCCGTTTGTGCAGGCATACAGCCGCGGCTCGATCTCGAGCTCATTTTTGAAACTGCTGCTCAGCCGCGGTATCAGGCACACGGCATATTCGCGCTTATTGCCCGCTGCGCCGATAGCCACATGCAGCTGGAAGGCTTCAGACAGAGGATACTCTCCGGCATAGGCAAGCAGGTTTTTCTCCACATAGCTGCTTGCAAGGCAGAACAGATAGAGCCCGTCAGGGGCCCAGGCCATGTGCACATCGCCGAAAGGCGCTCCCGGCTCGTCCACGACAAGCGGGGTTATCCGCGTGGCCTGCTTATCCCAGTCGGTAAGCGCCCTGTCCGTAATCCGTATCGGGCTGCGGGCCCGCCTGATGACGGAAGTTGCCGCTGCACCTGTTGGCAAAGCCTGTGCATGGATCTCTGCAAGCTGCGCATTCACCGTGGCCAGCCGCCCGGTCAGCTCTTCATAGGGCTTGTTGTAAATATCAATAAGCCCCATATTGTAGTCCTCGCCGTCACCCCGGCCGCCTGTGGGCTCGTCATACATCTGGAACCAGTGGCTTCCGACCACATTCGGGAACCGGGCGAAATTGCCGACCGCGGTGGCCGCGCCTGCTGCGCGCTCGGCCTGCGTATCCACGGTAAGAAGATGTCCATTGTTGCGGTTGCCGCTGCGGTTTTCCCGCGCGCAGAAAAAAAATTCCGAGATAAGCACGGGCCTGGCCGAAAGCTTCTGCAGGCCTTCAAAATAATACGGCGCCACCCAGCCGTCCTCGACCGGAATATTATAGTTGGTCGAAACCACGTCGACAAAATCAGCCATGGCCCGCACGGCATGCTGGTTGTAGTACAGCGGCAGCCGGTCGCCAAGGATGAGGGCGCCGGGATGGGCGCGCCGCAGGCTGTCATGAACAAGCCGGTAATAGCGCCGGGCGCACAGCCCGGTGAAATAGTTGACAAAGGCAATGCCCTGCCCGCCGGGCCGGAGCTGCAGCTGCGCGCCTTCAGCCTTTAAATCTTCAAAAGAATTAATCCCGGGGCGCGGAGCAAAATCCATGAGCAGGCTTGCCCAGTCGCCATTATATTTAGCATACAGCTCCTGCCAGAGCTTCTGCTTGGTGTGGTTCTGCCACGAGTCCTTGAGATACCAGAGAAACAGCGGGGCATTCCACCAGCCGGCTTCATTGTCGGTAAAATATCCGAGCAGCCCCGGGTGGCTGCGATACGGCGCTGTCAGCTCACGGGCGACCCGATATGTGATTTCTTCATTGGCCGGATCAAAAGGGTCGAACCAGTGCAGCCGGGCCATGCGCCCCAGATCAAGCTCCACGCACAGGGGCAGCGCCATCTCCGTGGAGTTGTCCGACCACCCGCCGCGGGTATTGAAGTGCCATGCCAGCAGACGGGCTTCGGCATCCCTGCGCCAAGATTGGCGGCTCGGGTAATGGTCAGCCCAGTAAAAGCTGCGGTCGCGCTTGATGAAATGAGAATCCCAGCTCTCCGCGCAGTTCACGCCGCGGGAATAAAAGCGTTTGCCTTCAGGCATTTGCAGCCACCAGATGCCTGCATCCTGCACGACCGACCAGCTACTCGTTGCTTGTGCCGCAGTCCTGTCCGCGGGAATGCCTGCATGCCCGCCGCAGGATGCCAGCAGGCAAACAAAAAAGAGCACGAACCATCGTGCTCTGAATATTTTTAAAAATGCTTTTTTATGCAAGACCGGTTTCCTTTAAAATATAGGCGAGCTGTTTCCCGGCATCAAAAAACTCATGGGCGATGCGCAGGGCAGCAGCCCGGTGCCGCTCGGGTTCGGCTTCAATGGCCCTGATCGCCTCGAAGATCTGCTCCTGCGTGGTAAATGGAAAAAGCCCCTCGCCCACGGGCAGAAAGCGGCCAAAGCCCGTATCCTCGGTAATGACCGGGCGGCCCGCAGCCAGATAGCAGGCGCTTCGGTCGGAAAACCAGCCGCTTTTAAGCATGACGTTCTGATCCTTGGCAACGGTGAACTCAGCCCGGGAATTGCGGATATACTCTTTATAGCGCCACGGGTTTTGCGAAAGCACGCCGGCATCGCGCACGACCCAGCCGTGCCGGGCAAACCGCCGTGATTCGTCTCGGCTCATGCCGCCGAATGTAAGGTCGAACGTCACGCCCGGAACGCTGCCGGGCAGGTCGATGAGGGGTTCGTATTTAATGCTCTTGCGCCACGAATATGAATGGCCGCCCAGCTCGACATCGCGGCCCCTGGTGTCCCATGACCCCACGGTGGTGTATGCTGTGCCGGCCGATTCCAGGGCCGTCCACTCATTGAGCACAACCGGCGGCAGCAGGGGCCTCCAGTTGATGCCTGAAAGCGGCACCCCTGTCTCTCCCGCAGGCAGGTTATAGCCATAGGTAAAGCAAACATCGTGGGCTTTGTAATAGGACCGGGTCCAGTCGTCATCGCGGATTTTCACCTGCATGAAAACCGGATCCGTGTCGATAATAGCCTTGACGCGGCTGCGCAGATACTGCTCCCGCAGGGGCAGAACGCCCGAAATGTTGAGAAACAGGTCAGCCTCTGCTATGTAGCGATCAAGCCGCTCGCGGTCCCAGCCGTACAGCCTGTTTTCAAAGCCGCTGTAATAGGCCCACCGGCCCGACAGGCCGAAAGAGGAAAAAAACCGTTCAAGCTGCTCGCGGCCATAGGTGGAGTCGATGTCATACAGGCGCCGCACCGGATCATAGGGATAGGCCCAGTTGCTTGAGTCTTCCAGAAACAGCACCTCGTGGCCCATGCGGGAGAACCCCAGCATATAGTGCAGCATCATCCAGATCTGACCGCCCAACGGAAACCCGACGGCAAAACCTGCCACAACGATTTTGAGCCTGCGTGCCACTACGGCGCCTTCTTCACCGCCGGCGTCTGCCCCATTATGATCTCGGCGCCTTGAGAAATCGTCACCACGGGTATATTTTCCTGCTGCAGCCACGCGCACAGTCGCTCGAGCCGCTCGGCATCCCAGGGCTCCCAGCCCACATTGCGGCCGATATCATGCAGGCAGAATATCACCCAGCCGTCCTGCTGCACAGCCTTGTCCTTTATCTGCCGTATGAGACCGTTCACCGTATCGTTGGAACTTATGACAATGCGTGTAATCCAGGCCGGATCAAAACTTTCCCGACGGTTGAACGTATCGCTGCCGGTGACGATATACTTATAATATTTTCTCCCAACGGGTTTGAGTTCCTGGGTCCAGCTGTTGTACGGCGTGATATAGGTCTGTACATGAAAGCCTTGTTTCTCGAGAGCTTTGCGCGACTCTTCCATCTCCCGCTCATAGGAGCAGGAGGAGATATCCAGTTTTGCCGGTTCTTTGACCTTGAAGGGCCGCACATGCAGCTCCTCGATCACGCGGTCGAAATAAAACGACCCTGCAGTTTTTTCCATCTGCTCAAGGGATTCGACTTCATGCAGCGGCTTGCCGCTTTCCATAAGGCAGGAAATCTGGGCATATTCATAGTCGGCCTGATAGGTTTTCCTTATATCGCCATCCCAGCGCCACCCTTTGATCTGTTCGCTTGCATAATACTCCGGAATATCCACAGGCCGCTTGTGCGTCAAGCTGTGCGAGGCGATCTCCCAGCCGTGCTTCTGCAGGTCCAGGGCCTGGGCAGGGGTCATATAGTCGTCATTGCCCGACATGAGCCGCTCATAGATAAGGCCAACCGTACCGGGCATATTGTATTTTTTCAGCACCTGGAAACCGTAGGCATAGGTACCCGACAGCCCGTCGTCGAAGGTGAGGCTTACCATACCCGCACTGCACGGCACTGCCAGCGCCAGAAGCAGCAGGAGTATGGCTGTTTTTATAAACAAATTTTTCATCATCATGATCCAAAAAATTTTTCTTTTATACTGAGAGGTTTTTTGAAAAACGAACTCCGGCAGGATAGGCCCTCCTGTGGCTCCCATGCTGGTGCATTAAAAGTTTTTTCGTCCCCCGACGGAAGGAGGGTTTTTTACGTGTGCTTACTGTACACGTCGTGCGCGATGCGGCCTGTTATTCGAGTAGGTGCTTCAGCAAAGCTGTCGAGTTGTCCACCACAGTCCCGTCGGGAGCGGTCACTTGATACACCCGCGCATTGCCCATCGTCACATCGCGCATGTCGGCATCGGTAAAGTCGGTATACAGCAGCACCGCATTAGAAAAATTGGCCTCGCGCAAATCAGCACCGGTAAAACTTGCATTGCTCAGCGCCGTGCCGCGCAGGTCAGCGCGATAGAGTGCGGCGATGTTCAAACTGGCGAAATTAAGGTCCGCGCCAAGGAGCGCTCCATAGTTCAGGGTGGCATTGTCAAGGCCGGCATACGGTTCAATGCATTTTGAGTTATACACTTTCCCGCTGCATTCCCCCGTGGGACATACCGTTTTGTCAAGGGCAAGAACAACAGAGGCCGCAACAGCCCCCAGCCCATCTCCGTCCTGGCGCGCCATCTCCAGTTCAGCAGTTACGCCACCGGCCAAAAAAAACCTCAGCGATGAAATCTTTCCGCATACCGGCTTGCCGCTGCCCGACCAGATCACAACGGGCACCGCGTCATCGCCGAATTCGTTTTCCCAGAATTCTATTAAGCAGGTCAGGCTGTGGTTGCCGAATTCGCTCCCCCCGGTTTTCCAGCGTATGTAGATGTCTGGCTCGGATATAATCATATTATAGGTGGGTCTGTCGTAGTCCGTCTCATCTGTTTTTAAAAAAATGACGCCCGTGCCGCTCAGCGTGCGTATGGCATTGCCGGGGCCATTGTTGCATTGCGGCAGCACCGGGGTGCCGTCGCAGCCGACGCCCGCCAGCACCAGCATGGCCACGAGCGCTGCGCAAAAATATTTTGTCATATGGTGTGTTTCCAGCATTATAGCTGCTCCTTTATTCATATGCTATGTTTTCATCATACCGTCGTTTTGAATATACTGCAAGCCCCTTCGGGCCCTGGCGCAGCTGCTGACTCTCTCCTTCTACCGGACAAGGCGAAGCCCAAAAGACAATGCGCCACAGAGCCTCAAGCCAAGCGCGCGGTGAACAATCTTTCCCCCATTAGACAAAACCCGGAATCGGGTTGCCTGACTCAAAAGCAAGCCGGACATCTGCCACCGGTGCAGCAAGCAGCACCTGGTAATGCGGTCTGTCAACAAACCTTGTCCAGTTGCCGCCCCACTCAATGCCCGGTGACAGGCCGAGCTGAGCTGCCTGATCATATTGAATGCCCTGGTCAATATAGCCCCCCATGCCGGTAAACACGCCAATATCCCAGGCAATGCCAAAATTATGATTGCTGCATCCGCCCCGCGCCCTGGTGACTATGTTTCCTGCATTTCCGAAGCGGCCCTGCCGGAACAGGGCATTCTGCTCAGCATAGGTTCTTGTGCCGGAAATGATTCTCGCGTTAATGCCGCCATCTATGACCCGCCCGAGAAAAAGTCGCGCCTCCAGCTGCGCCTTTAAAGAAAGGGTGGATATACAGCGCTCGGATAGCGGGTCAAAGCTGCGGCTGACAATGCGCAGCTCTTCCCCTCGCCGGGCAAAGCTTTGAGCTGCTGCCTCGGTTTGCGGGCCCCACCGGCCATCCAGCTGCCCCGGGTACAGCCCTTCTGCCCGGAGCATTCGTTGAAAAAAAAGAATATCCTCTGCAAACAACCGGGAACTCATTGATTCCTCTTCCTGGACTATCCAGGGGATAGTTGAATTTCCACTGCTGCGGGGCAGAGATTAAAAAAAGCCGGAAGGGGCGCTGCGCTCTATGACTGCTCTATATGCCTGCCGGTGCGATACAGCGTGCCTGACATAGTGGCGATAACGATCCGTTCCGCCTTTTCCTGTGTATAGACGGTAAAAAGATAATGTGCAATCTTGCGTGAACCGGCAACAAGCCGGCCCTCTACATACAGCAGGCTTGCCTGTTTCGGACTTGCATGATAATTAATTGAACACTGGACTGCAACGGAGATATTGTTCTGATTATTTCCCAGCACTGAAAACGCGGCATCAGCCAGGGTATAGATTATGCCGCCATGGGTCATGCCGAACAGGTTGTTCATATCCGGTCGCAGGCGCATGTGCATCGCCACGGTGGTGTCGGTCAGCTCGTCCAGCTCAATGCCCAGAAGCCTGGCTACGCCGTCGTGCCGATACTTCTGTTTGACAATGTCAAGATGGTTCATAAAGAAAACTCCTTTTAAACAATTTGAGTATGCCTGCAGATACACCATAATACAGTAAACACCTGAAAACAACTTCAGAAGCACAAATTTTTGTCCGCGCAACTTGTCTTTTGACAATAGCGTGTCCCGTGGTTTATTATCTGCCTGCAAGGTAAACAACAACCAGATGCAAAGGAATGATATGAAAATTTTAGGTTTTTTAGGTAGCCCGCGAGTCAACGGCAAAACAGCCAAACTGCTAAAAAAAGCGCTTGAAGGGGCGGAAAGCGCGGGCGCGGAAACAAAGCGCTATGATCTGATAAAGTGCACTATCAAATTTTGCATGGGCTGCGGCACCTGTTTCAAGAAAGAGCCTGATCTGCACGTCGGCAAGTGCCCTCTCAACGACGACATGGCTGCCATCCTTGACGAGTACATCAACGCCGACGGCTACATTTATGCCAGCCCGTCCTATGACATGTACATCACAGCCCTCATGAAAGTGTTCATCGAGCGCAAAATCGCCTTCACCTACAAGGGGCCCGATTCGGCGGGTAAATTCCCCACCCCGCGGCCGGGCGTAGCCGTCAACTTCATGAAAAAAGCCTCCATCATCATCACCGCCAATTCGGCAGATGAATACGAATCGGTCATGGGAGATCCCTGCTACGAGGCTGTTGAGGCCGATCACATCTGGGAGCAGATCGACACGGTCGACAAGCTGTACGTGGGCGGCATGGAAAGCATTACCGATGAGGAATTCGCCAATCGCCTGCAGAAGGCCTATCAGATGGGCATCAATATCGTCGAGGCAATAAAAAAATCACGCCAGGGCCAGTAAGCCAGCCTATGTGCGCAAAGCCCCGCGCATGCCTTGCGGGGCCGACCGCTGATAAAGGCCTCCCGGGGTTTCTGTCAAAGCATGTTCCCGTAAAGCTCACGAGCTACATGGTCTGCAAGCAGCAGCCCGCGCCTTGTGGGGGCAACGCGGTTATCAGAAAATGTTACCAGGCCGTCCGCCTCAAGTCTTTCAAGCGTCCGCACTATCGCGGGGTTTTCACCCTCCACATCAAGGGCTATGCCCCTGCAGGTTCGAAGGGCGAGCATGAGCGCTTCACAACGGAGCTGGTCATCGGTGAGTTTTTCACAGCCTTCACAGGGCAGAAAGTCATCGTTTTGTATTTTCTGTATCTCGCCCTTTCCCGTCATTCCGGCTTGCCCGGAATCTTTTCCACCGCAGCTTAAGGATTCCGGACAAGCCGGAATGACACTGCTTTGATTTTCAGCTGGAGACATTCCCTGCAAGAGCTTTTGTACATAGCCCTTAACCGACTTCTGGTTCCACCACCGCTGCCTGCCGTCAAATGAATGCGCAGCAGGCCCGAGGCCCAGATACGGCACATGGCTCCAGTATTTGCTGTTATGCCGGGCCTGCAGATTTTCGGCGCGGGAGAAATTTGAGACTTCATAATGACAGTAGCCGCGGTCTTCGAGAAATGCCGCAGTCTCCATGAACAAACGTTCTTCATCGGCCTCGCTGCAGAGCTTGAATTCTCCGCGCCGTGCGCGCTCAAAAAATGGCGTCTCTTCTTTAATCGTGAGCTGGTAGCATGAGAGATGCTCCGGGGCCAGGCCAAACGCTTCTTCAAGGGTTGCAAGCCAGCCGTCAAGGCTCTGGCCGGGCAGCCCATACATAAGATCAATGCTGATATTGTCAAACCCTGCCTGCCGCGCCTGCTTGATAGCCTGCCGCGCCTCGTCAGCCGTATGGCGGCGGCCAAGGAGCTGAAGAACTTCATCATCAAATGACTGCACGCCAAGGCTTATGCGGTTGAACCCGAGGCTGCGAAGTTTTGACAGCCGCTCAAGATTTAAATCATTCGGGTTTGCCTCAATGGTTATCTCGGCATCGGGCGCAACGGCAATCCGCCTGTGCACCATCGCCATAATCGCCGCAAGCTCGCCGTCCGGCAGCACCGTTGGCGTGCCACCGCCGAGATACACTGTGTCGACCGCGGGAAAGCTTTTACAATAATAAAGCAGTTCTTTCTCCAGCGCGATTATGAAGTCATTGACCAACTGCACATCTGTGCTGGAATAGAAATCACAATACGGGCATTTTGTCCGGCAGAACGGTACATGGATATACAGACCGGGGAAGGTTTGAACTGACATCGGAAAATTTTCTCCTGCAACGGCTTTTGATAGTCGTACTTTATTCGTCAATATATATATTGTCAAACTTAGATGCTTTGTCAGCATAAATATTGACAAAAAATGTCCGGTATAAAAATTATATCGCATTTCGTCCGGCAGAACGGCATATGAATATATAGACAGGGATTGGTTTAAGGTAACATCGGGGGAATTACTTCTACCTTGAAAGTATCGTTATGCGGCTTTATGTGTTTTTGCAATCGGCTTGTGATACACAAGCCAAAAAAGAGCCCTCGAAAACAAGGGGCCCAAACCGTGAAATGTCAAGATAAAGATTTGACCCTCAATTTTTCGCGGACTGCTCCTGCGCCCTTGTCCCCGTCGTGCGAATCAGTGCGCGTCGGGAAAGATAAAAGTATAGATCGTAGTACGGTTTTTCAACAACCACAGGAACAAGAAGGCGCTGAGCACAGCTCAGCACCGCGTCGCTGTGGACGCGCTGGTTAGTTTCTGATTGCAGTAATCTTGAAGTTGTGTTTTCTTGCCACGGGCAAAAACTTTTCAATATTTCGTGTACCCCATTGAGAGCAGACCGCAACCACGGAGTCTTTTAACTTTATGATCTCGTCCGGCTCAAGAAAATGTCTTTTCCTCGATGTGCTTGCAACAATATTGTCTGCTTCGTTCTTTAATGCGAAAACCCCGAGCGAACCTTGGGTCTCAGCCGGAAAGGCTTTTGCAAGCTCGGCATAAGTTGTTTCGGGATGATCTTCGACAAGCTTTTGAACAACTGCTAATACAAGGCGGCCTTTTCCGAAGGTCTTTCCGTCAAATGAATACTTTGTATAATCTTTTTCCGATGTCTTGCTATTAAAAAGGGTATCTGTCACAACATAAATCTGCCCATCGCTGCCGCGAAAGCGTCTGATCGTAAGAGCTGCAATAGGTATGTTTTGACGGCTTAAATAACCATTTCCAAGTATATTCTCCAGTTCTTTGCTGAGGGATGATCCTACAAGTACTCCTATCCACTTGGGGCTCTCGCTTAATTCTTTGCTTATTAAATTCGGATACTCTTTGAGTATCTGCTCTCTCTGATCTAAGTAATCTTCCAATTGGGTTAAATGAGACTGGTCCAGCTCGCCGTATTTAAGTTCCACAACCCCTATATATTCTTCGGAATATGTTGCCAGTATGTCGATGCGTCCATCTGTGTCTTTACTTCTTCTTCCTTGTTTGAGTGTCAACTCTGTTTCGATAATCTCGACGGCCTTAAATATCTCTTGATCCAGCGCGAGAACGCCTTCGTTTTCTATGAGATATGCTTCCATAGAAAGCTCTCTTTGAAACGGCATCGGCTCCAGTTTAATATTGTTTGCTGTCATGTGTCTGAGTATTTGCATGAATGCCCTCTTATTTTCAGGACTAACGTAAAGGTCAGCCGCCGCTGAAAGCGGTCG
>CAYNVA010000311.1:0-2622 GCA_964400575.1 uncultured Thermodesulfobacteriota bacterium
GAATTATAGCCGTCGCAGCAGCAGCATGTCAACCTCAGAGAGCGCACACATCGCACTTCGATAATAATAGTGATCCCTGGTCCTTAAAATATATCTTGGCGGCAAACGATCTTTATGTCAGGATACTGCAGTGCAATCAAATCTTGCCTGCTCCATAAAACATAATAACAATGGAATTTTCAACATGAACATAGGAATCGCCCTGGGCGGCGGCGGCGTGCGCGCCCTTGCCCATATACCAGTTCTTGAAATGCTCGACGAGATGGGGATAAAACCCAGGTTGATTGCCGGTACAAGCATGGGAGCAATTGTAGGGGCCCTCTATGCCTCAGGCATGCCCGGTAAGCAGATCAGGGAAAAAGTCCTGGGCCACGTCATCCTTCGCAATGACAGCCTGCGGGATGTAATCGGAAAGAAAGCAAACCTGCTGAAGTGGGCCTCTGTTTTTAAGGCAAATTTCTCACGCGGCGGTCTTATCAATGCACAGGGATTCATCGAGTATCTGTTCAGCGAAATCAAAGCGCGCATGTTTGAGGATTTACAGATTCCACTGTTGGCAGTTGCGGGGGATTTCTGGACAGGGGAGGAAATTGTTTTTAAAAAAGGCCCCCTGCTGCCCGCCCTTCAGGCAAGCTTAGCTGTTCCTGGAGTTTTTTCGCCCGTCGTACTTGATGGACATGTGCTGGTCGACGGCGGAACCGTAAACATGGTGCCCTATGATCTGCTCTTAGGCAATGTCGACTTCACCATAGCGGTGAATGTCAGCAAAGTAAGAATTCCGGAAAAGCACAAGGTTCCCAATGCGCTGGAATCGGTTATGGGGACCTTCGAAATCATGCAGTCAGCCGTGCTCAATGAGAAAATGAAACGGCTCAAACCCGACATTTATATATGCCCCGAACTGTACGATGTCAGGATGCTTGATTTCGGTAAAATAGAGAATGTCATGGAACAGGGAAAGCCTGCGGGGGAAATACTCAGGCAGGAACTTATTAAAAAAAGTCTAAATCCCGCCTTCAAATGGCTCAAACATATTTTCGAGTAATGGCACGGTATACAGTGCCCTGCTAAATAGCAACACCCGGACCATCCTGCACCGCTTCTTCATCGCTGTCGGACTGTTCGGCTTGAGCCGCATCGAGACGTTCCTGAAATTTCCTGCGCTGTTTTTCAAAATAAGGCCTGTTGGCAGGCTGCTGCGCAAGTGCCTGATCAATTATCTCAAGGGCCTGACGAAAATTACCATTGATAAAATAACTCTCTGCCAGAGTATCAAGAATGTGCGGTTTTGTGTCAAGGGAGGCTGCTTTCAGGGCAAACCTGAGCGCTTCGGGAGCTTTGCGCAGGGAAGTATCCTCAGCGGTTGCATACAGCCAGGCAAGATTGTTGAGAGCTTCGGCATTTTCAGGGGCAAGCCTGAGCGCAGCCAGGTATGCTTTTTCAGCCCGGCCATAGTCTTTCTTTTCAAAACAGATATTGGCCAGCAGGAACTGCAGCATGGGGTTATCGGGCTCGGCCACGATGCGGCGCTCGGTTATCTTTTCAATAACTGAAAGCTCAGATCCGCCCTGAAACGAGCCGCCGGAGTTGAAAAGGGCGCCAGCCGAAAGCAGCAGAACGGCGCAATATGAGCCAATCAGAAGCCTAACCCGCCGATCATGCTTTTTAATAATTGTAATGTCCAGGGCGCAGCTGCGAATGTAATCGATGCGCTCCTGAATGCTGAAATGATGCCAGTTGGGCGCGCTGCGGCTCTGTGAGCCGGCAGAAGCAATTTTTTCCAGCGACTCAATAATGCCGTTGCCAGAGCCGGTATACATGCAGGCATAACCGTCAGCCTGCCGCTCGAAGTTCCGGGAAAACACTCCGAAAAGCAGTCGGAAATAAACAAGTAAAAATCCCAGAAGAATCAGCATGCCAAAAAATGAAGTCGCCGGGCCGGGCCTGCCGTCTGCGCTTATGATAAGGTCAAAAATGAACCCTTGAGACAGCAGATAATAAAATATTGAAGAAAAGAAAATATAGGCAAAAAAGGAATATCCCAGAACAAACAGCAGATAAAAGAGCATATGATGCCGTTTTATATGGCCGATTTCATGAGCAACCACTGACTCAAGCTCCTGCTCATCGAGCAGCTCAAGCAGTGCCGGACTTATCAGCAGATAGCGGAACCACGGAGCAAACCCCAGAACTCCTGCTGTGATGAGCTTGCCATCAAACAGATTCCATTCCAGCATATCGGTGTATGCAAATCCTGCCGTGCGGCAGAACTGCGTCAACCGTACCCGCACAGGGCCATCGGCAATTGGCTTGCAAGCCCATAACCGGACAAGAAGCACAGGGAAAAAAACTCCCATGGCAGTAAACAGGCAAGCCATAAAAGCATAGCCGGTCAGCGAATTGTCATTGAGCATGGCGCTGATGGGCCGGGGTAACAGCCTGATGCAATCAATAACCAGTGAGAATATGAGCCACGGGGCTACAATTGAGCTGTTGAACCTGGCATGTGACAGCACATAGCTGCCCAGGGTCGCCCGGGTGTTGAAAAAATGTTTGTATGACCGATAGGCGCAGGTCCAGATGATGACAAGCAAGATATAAAACAGCAAAACCGCAATAAAG
>CAYNVA010000312.1:0-1620 GCA_964400575.1 uncultured Thermodesulfobacteriota bacterium
AAGCCCTGTAAAGATAAAATTGCCGGCAACATCGGTTTCCGCCTTCACGGTTTCTACGCCGAAGAACCGCACGCTATGAGTACTGAAATACTCTTTCCCGCCGGTTATTTTTGCTTTGGCAACAGGCTGGCCATACTGGTCAATGACCTTGCCGTAAAAAACTATTGCCGTATCAGAGGAGGCTGCAGCCTGCTGAGCCTGATCGTTTTTCCCGCCATAGGTATCTGCTGCGAAAAGTTCACAAGACCACAAGAGCCCCGCTAAAAAAGCGATATACATTCCTGTCCGTGTTTTCATGGTGCCCGCACATTTCAAAGTTTGTTATAGGCAAAGCCCTGCCATTTGGGTTGTCGGATGGGAGCAGCGAAGCGGCACCCATTGTTGAAATCAAAAAGCCAGCTGTCCGCAGCCGCTGATTTGACCAGGCTACACAGCGGTGTTTTTTTGCCCCTTCTGCAATTCCCACAGCTTTGCGTATTTCAGGAAGACATAATAGGCTGATATGACCGAAATGATGAGGCCCGGCATGCCGTCGAGCATACCGAGCTTCCAGACATAGGTGCCTAAAAATTTGGCCACAGGCTTGCAGAGCATGGGGGCTGGCCCTGCGCGCTTGCCTTTTTCGAGCCAAAGCTCCGCGGTAATGCGGGAAAAGCTGTCCACCGTCCGGAGCTGGTGGGCGATGTCGCTGTAGACATAATGAAGGATATTTCCCTGCAGGTCGCGGGTCTGGCCGTCTGCCATGAGCTTGTCGTGCGGGTCCTGCCCGCCCCAGCGGGCATGGCCACGGCGCACAAGGCGCACCTTGCGGTCGGGATACCAGCCCCCGTGCCTGATCCAGCGCCCCAGATAAAACGACCGGCGGGGGAAGCTGTAGCCGTTGACATCGAGCGGGGCATCAGCCAGAGCAGCGCGTATCTCGGCTGCAGCATCAGCTGAAAGCTCTTCATCGGCGTCAAGGGAGATGATCCAGTCACCGGTTGCCTGCTCAAGGGCAAACTGCTTCTGCAGCACATGGCCGGCCCATGTTCTTTGCAGCACTTTGTCGGTATACTGCCGGGCAAGCTCCACGGTGCGGTCGGTGCTGAAGGAGTCCACCACGATGAGCTCGTCGGTCCAGCGGACGCTCTCAAGGCAGCGGCAGATGTTTTTTTCTTCGTTGAAGGTGATTATGGCGGCGGTAAGTTTTGGTGTGGCCATGTCAGCAGGCTTTATTAATAATAGTTTTACCACAGAGGCACAGAGAGTCTGTATTGTTGGGTTTCGTTCCTCAACCCAGCCTACGGCTGCCTGTCATTGCGCAATGACATCCCGTTAAACTTTTTACGAGCAAATAACCTGTAATGGCTGAACATATTTCACTTTGACGGCATCTCCCGTCAAAGTGAAATATGTGTTACTCTCTGCGCACTCTGAGCCTCTGTGGTGAAGCATAGCGATACGGCGCAGTAAAAACGCTTACAGAAGGCCGCCTGCCTGCGCCTTGCGGTCTCTGGCCGTTTCGAGCATGATCCGCACGGCCCTGATCACATTCTCCTCGCTGATATCGCGCATGCAGTCGCGCCTGGAGCAGGTATATTTTCTGCACGGGCTGCATTTGATTTCATCCCGGATGATGAT
>CAYNVA010000313.1:0-1796 GCA_964400575.1 uncultured Thermodesulfobacteriota bacterium
TACGCTGCAGTGAAGCAGGATGAGCGCAACGCAGCAGATGGGCGTTTTTCAACAGCCTGCTAGAGGCCCAGTTTCTCTCTTGGTAACCCCATTGATGCTATCATGGCATCAACCCTCTGATACCTGAGCGCTGTAACCCCCCGCATCCTGAGCAACCATCTTCTGGTATTACTCTGAGCGGTCATCACAATATCAGAGGGTGCAGCGCGCCACAACTTTTTTATCGTATCGCCGGCTTTTTGCCCGGGCGCCCCTGCTCATGTCTTGCGGCGACCTTTTTATTGACACACAATCGCCCTCAGCCTGTATTCACCCCGGCTCAAAGCGGGTTCCTGTCAATCAACAATTCAATCTATCAATTTCCCCTCCTTAAAAAATCATACAGCCCTTCTGCCCTTGGCCGGGTCATGCCCGATACTTCCATGAGCTGCTCAATGGTTGCACCGCGGGCGGCTTCAATGCTGCCGAAATGTTTCAAAACCTCGCGGCTGGTTTTTTTGCCAAGGCCCGGCACGGTCTCAAGGGCTGAGGTAAAGTCGCTCTTTTTTTTCAGGGTTTTGTGATAGCCGATGGCAAAGCGGTGTGCCTCATCGCGTATGCGCTGCAGAAGATAGAGCGTCTGGGACTGTTTGGGGAAGACCACAGGATTTTTGCGATGGGGTAGAAAAACTTTGTCATCCTCCTTATCGTTTGTCTTCTCATCAAGGCGGCCCTTGGCAAGGGCTGCGGCGTCGACCGCGGTGACGCCGGTGTCGATGAAAGCCTGCCCCAGCACACCCAGCTGCCCCTTGCCGCCGTCGACCATGATGAGATCGGGCAGGCTCTCATGCTCTTTTGCCTTTGCCAGATAGCGCGTGAGCACTTCATGCATCATGGCATAGTCATCGGGCCGGTGCACGCCTCTGATGCGGAAGCGGCGGTAGCCGTCTTTAGCGGCCTTGCCGTCCTCGAAATAGACCATGGACCCCACGGCCGAGGTCCCCTGGATGTTTGAAATATCAAAGCAGCAGATGCGGGCAGGGTAGCGGTGCAGGTGGAGCCGCTCCTGCAGGTCTTTTAAAAGATCTTCGTCTTTCTTCTCGGTCTCGCGGTTGCGCTTAAAGAACAGCTCGGCATTCTGCGTGGCCATGCGCAGCAGGTCCAACTTCGGGCCGCGCCGGGGCCAGGTGAGCGTGACCGGCCCGCCTTTCTGCTCGCGCAGGAACTCCTCCAGCACATCCATCTCTTCAAACTGCAAAGGCACGATCACCTCCTGGGGTATGTATTCCCCTGCCGTGTAGTACTGGGAGATGAAGGACGAGATGGCCTGGTCATCTTCGATCTGAATTTTTCGCAGCATCATATTGCGGCTGCCCATCATGCGGCCCGTGCGCACGAACATGACGGTGACGGCCATCTGGATATCCTCGCGCCAGTACGCGAACACGTCGCGGTCGATAAAATCGAGGTTCACCAGCGTGGTCTTCTCAAGCGTGGTTTCAATGGCCGTGATGCGGTCCCGGAGCTGAGCTGCAAGCTCGAAGTTGAGCTCACCGGCTGCCTCATCCATACGCTTTCGCAGGCCGGCCAGCACCTCAGAGCTTCTGCCCTGCAGAAAGAGCTTTACGTCCAGGACCGTCTTCTGGTATTGCGCGGGCTCCACCATGCAGCAGCATGGCGCCGGGCACTGCCCGAGCTGGTGGTAGATGCAGGGCCGCTTCTTTTCAAACCGCTTGCCCGAGCACTTGCGCAGGGGAAATATCGCATTGATCGCCTTCAGGGTTTCCCGCAGCGCCTGCACCGATGCAAAAGGCCCG
>CAYNVA010000314.1:0-12545 GCA_964400575.1 uncultured Thermodesulfobacteriota bacterium
CAAGCAGCTGCTCCAGGTTGGATGAAACTGCGAGTATTGTGTCGCTTGTGTCGCAGACCATGCTCAGGATTTCAGGATCAAGAAGTACGGCGCATTGCTGCGGGGGCATGTAACGGTAACACTGACTATAGAGATGCGGCACATCATCTGCCGCCTGCACCATGATGCCATCGGGAAATGTTTCTATTACCCCTGCTATGAGACCCTTGAGGCTATCAATCTTTTCATCAAGGACCTTTTTTTCATCAAGAAGACTTTTGAACTCATGAATAAAATCTGTTTTTATAACTGATGAAATATTTTGCATGTGCCTGCTTTTACTGTTTCAAGTTTGGGACAACGATTTAATTGAGTTTATTATCACAGCTTTTTCGACTAATTGCAAGCGCATTGTTTCAACGCTGGAACGTTCCATTGTTGGAACAGTAACAAAGTGATGTTATTTAAGATGGTTAGGCTAAGTGTGTTGTGCGGGCTGTTCCACACAGGATGTTTTGTTTATTGTTGGCATATGCAAATATAAAGTTAAATCAGTATGTTGTAAAAAAATATTTTGTGGCACGAGTTTTGTAATTAGTAATCTCAAAATGAAATCAATTTTGAATATTAAATTTTAATCCTACACACCAAAGGAGAGTCACTATGAGCGATGCAGTAAAGAACGATGATCTGTACAACCTGAACGATTCACCCGTAGTAAAGAAGCGGTATCTTACCGTTGTGCGGTCGGAATCCAAAAAATTGAAGTATTGTGTCAACAATCAGTGGAAAGAGTCTGCAACCAGGAAGTATATGCCCGTTACCGATTCAAGCACGGGTCAAATCATCGCCGAAGCGCCCTGCTGCACCAAAGAAGAGGTTATGGAGGCAGTGGCTGCTGCCAAGGCAGCCTTCCCGAAATGGAGCACCACACCGGTTCAGCGGCGCATCGCCGTCATGTTCCGCCTGAAGACCCTGATGGATGCGCATCTTGAAGCCCTGACACTCAGCTGTTCAAAAGAGCTTGGCAAGAACCTTGACGAAGCCCGCGGCGACGTGCTCAAGGCAATAGAGGTTATGGAATGCGCCTGCGCAACCCCCTATCTTATGCAGGGCGATTCTTTGCTGAACGTTGCCGGTGGCCACGATACGGTCATGTACCGGGAGCCCATCGGCGTTTTTGCCGGTATCGTGCCTTTCAACTTCCCGGCCATGATTCCCTGGGGCTGGATGATTCCCTTCTGCATCAGCTGCGGCAATACCTTCGTGCTGAAGTCTGCAAGTATGACACCCATGACCTCCATGCGCATTCTTGAGCTTGCCATCGAAGCAGGGCTTCCTCCGGGAGTCGTAAACCTTGTTACCTGCAGCCGCAACGAAGCAGACCTGCTGCTCGAGCATCCCGATGTTCGCGGCATTTCTTTTGTCGGCTCAACGCCTGTCGGGAAGCATATCTATTCCACCGCCGCGCTCAACGGCAAAAGAGTTCAGTGCCTTACCGAAGCCAAGAACCATGCCCTTATCCTTCGCGACGCGGAACTTGAAGTTTCGGCATCCCGCATCGTCAACTCAGCCTTCGGCTGCGCCGGCATGCGCTGCATGGCGCTGCCCTGCCTGGTTATTGAGGAAGCTGCCAAGGAAGAGTTCATGCATTATTTCCTCAAAATGGCTAAAGAGCGTGTTGTGGGCTGCGCCTATGATCCCAGGACCGAAGTCGGCCCCGTGGTATCGGCTGAGCACAAGCAGTTTGTTTTAAACTGGATCAATAAGGCTGAGCAGGAAGGCGCGCGGCTGCTGCTCGATGGCCGCAACGTCACGGTGCCAGGCTTTGAGAAGGGCTATTTTGTCGGCCCCACGATTTTCGACAACGTTACCGAGGCCATGACCTGCGGTCAGGAAGAAGTGTTCGGGCCGGTTTCCTTTGTGAAAACCTGCAAGAACTTTGAGGAAGGCATTACCCTCATGAACAACAGCCCGTTTGCAAACGGTTCGGCCATCTTCACCGAGAGCGGCTACTATGCCCGTGAGTTCGTCTTCCGGACACATGGCGGCATGGTCGGTGTCAATGTCGGCATCCCTGTGCCGGTGTCTTACTTTCCGTTCTCCGGCCACAAGGATTCCTTCTTCGGCGACCTGCACTGCATGGGCCGCGACGGCGTACAGTTCTACACCGAATCCAAGTCAGTTACCTATAAATTTTTCACCGGTGCGTCCAAGGGCAAAGTCAGCACCTGGGAAGGCACCATGGCTCGCGAGAAGTAAGAACAAATTTATCGAAATGACAAGGCCCGTAACACGCAGTGTGTTCCGGGCTTTCTTGTGTTTGCATCCCGGGCCCTAGAGCATTTTTCAAAATAGTAGAGCCATATGCGCACAGGTGAGCTTTTGGTGAGAGTAGCCCGTGCGGTTCGAGCGATTGGCATGACATCATTGCCAGTTTCGCTTGCGAGAATATAGCACGGGCAAACGAAACAAAGGCTCACCATAAGGGCGCATGGCTACAACAAAAAGAAAAATGCTCTAGCCGGTCATCTGCAGCCCGTGGCAGCACACCATAACATCAGCTCCAAGAGCATATATATATTGTAGTACATGGATAAAACCTTGACATATACAGTGTTTTATCTTATAAAATTAGAGTTTTAAATTCACTACTCCAATATACATCCGGCCCCCTATAAGGAGATCTAAGTATCATACCGGGTGTATCAATATACATAAAGTTACGGCTTCGCCGCTGACCGTGGCGGAGAGGGCATAACTCTTCACCGTTTATTTCTGAAACAGGAGGAACATATGAGGATGCAGAAGTTTTTTACAGACCTGTCAAAGTACAGGGCGGCCGCCGCTGCAGCACTGCTGACTTTTGCCGCGCCGGTTATTTCGCGGGCAAGTGAAGCGGATCTGGCAATTCCCGAGCTTGCTTCCGGGCAGCAGACACTATTATATATCGGGCTGGGTGTTTGCGTCCTTGGCATGATCTTTGGCTATTTCATGTATGCAAAGGTCAAGAACATGCCGGCTCACAAGTCGATGCTCGACGTGGCGAATATTATTTTTCAAACCTGCCAGACCTATCTGCTTCAGCAGGGAAAGCTCCTGGCAATTCTTGAGATTTTTATCGGCGTCTGTATAGTGTATTACTTCGGCTTTCTTCAGCATATGCCTGTTAAGGGTGTGCTGCTTATTCTGCTTTGGTCAGTTATTGGTATCCTCGGCTCCTACGGCGTTGCCTGGTTCGGCATCCGGATGAATACCCTTGCAAACAGCCGTATGGCTTTCGCCTCTCTTGAAGGCAAGCCCATCAAGCTGCTTGATATCCCCTTGGCAGCAGGCATGAGTATTGGTGTGCTTCTGGTTTGCGTTGAGCTCATTATGATGCTTATTATTCTGCTTTTGGTAGACCGGGAATATGCCGGCGCATCATTTGTCGGCTTTGCCATCGGCGAATCTCTGGGCGCCAGCGCCCTGCGTATATGCGGCGGCATCTTTACCAAGATCGCCGACATCGGCTCCGACCTTATGAAGGTCTTTTTCACCATTAAGGAAGACGATCCCCGCAACCCCGGCGTTATCGCAGACTGCACGGGCGACAACGCAGGCGACAGCGTTGGCCCCACCGCTGACGGTTTTGAGACCTATGGAGTTACCGGTGTTGCACTCATTACCTTCATCGTTCTTGCTGTAGGCGGTGTCGAGAACCAGAAGCTTCTGCTGACCTGGATTTTCGTTATGCGCATCCTGATGATTCTTACCTCAATCGGCTCCTATTATATCAATAAAATGTTCACGGGTGCGGCTGAAGCCAACAAAAAGTATGACTTCGAAAAACCCCTGACTTCCCTTGTCTGGATAACCTCGATTATTTCAATTGCTGTTACTTTTGTCGTAAGCTTCATCATGCTCGGCGGTGGTCAGCTTGCTGACAAGTCTTTATGGCTGTGGCTCTCCATCATTATCAGCTGCGGTACTCTTGCAGCGGCTGTTATCCCTGAGCTGGTCAAGTCATTTACCAGCTCAAGCTCACGTCATTGCCAGGAATGCGTTACAGCGGCTCGCGAAGGCGGTGCTTCTCTTGATATTCTTTCCGGTCTTGTGGCTGGCAACTTCAGCGCTTTCTGGCTTGGCATGGCAATAACCGCCCTGATGGCCATTGCCTATTGGGCAAGCACGCATGGCCTTGATGCTTATATGACATACTCATCCATTTTTGCTTTTGGCCTGGTTGCTTTCGGCATGCTCGGCATGGGGCCGGTTACCATCGCAGTTGACAGCTACGGCCCGGTTACCGACAATGCACAGTCAATCTATGAACTGTCCCTCATTGAGTCAATTCCCAATGTTGAGAAGGAAATAGAAAAAGATTTCGGCTTCAAGCCCAACATGGACACGGCCAAGCAGTTTCTTGAGGAAAACGACAGCGCCGGCAATACCTTTAAAGCAACAGCAAAGCCCGTTCTCATCGGCACGGCAGTTGTGGGCGCCACGACCATGATCTTCTCCCTGATTCTGCTGCTGAAGAAGTCCCTTGGCTTTGAGCCTGAATTAATCCTTAACCTGCTGAACCCCTACTCACTGCTTGGTTTCCTGTGCGGCGGCGCGGTCATTTACTGGTTTACCGGCGCTTCCATGCAGGCGGTCACCACGGGGGCATACCGCGCTGTTATGTACATTAAGAACAATATCAAGCTTGATGAAGGCGCAAACCTGTCGGCATCAACTGAAAGCTCAAAGGAAGTCGTTAAGATCTGCACGCAGTATGCGCAGAAGGGCATGTTCAATATCTTTATTGCGATTTTCTGTTTTGCCCTTGCCTTTGCCTTCTATTCATCACCGTCTGAAGTTGCTGCAAATGCGACCCTGGCACAGAAAATCCAGGCATCGCTGTCCTGCTGCTTCTTCATCAGCTACCTGATCGCCATTGCCGTGTTCGGTCTGTTTCAGGCAATTTTTATGGCCAATGCAGGCGGCTGCTGGGACAATGCCAAGAAAGTTGTTGAAGTCGATCTGAAGGAGAAGGGCACGGCACTCCACGCTGCAGCGGTTATCGGCGACACCGTCGGCGACCCCTATAAAGACACATCATCGGTTGCTCTGAACCCGATCATCAAGTTCACCACGCTGTTCGGACTGCTGGCAATGGAAATGTCTCTTCAAATGAAAGGCAGTGGTACGGCTATCCTGGGTTCGATTTTCTTCGTAATAGCACTGATTTTTGTATACCGGTCATTCTACAACATGCGGATTCCTGTTGATAAGTAAAACGACGGGAACATGACTGTAAAAAAGGGGCGCGTTTTTCGCGCCCCTTTTTTTATTGCCTTGCCTGTCGGTTGGCATTGTGTTAAAATTTTATAAAATGAATTTATTTTAGGCATATATTTTCTTTTATACTGTTCACGGTAAAAAATGATTGAGCTGCATAAGGTTTCTAAATATTATAACAGCACCATACCGGCGCTTGTCGATGTGAGCCTGAAGATCAATAAGGGCGAGTTTGTCTTCTTAACCGGCCCGAGTGGCGCCGGCAAGACAACGCTTTTAAAGCTTCTTTTTTTGTCGGAACGGCCCAATAGCGGCAAAATAATCGTCAACGGCACTGAAATTTCCAGCCTGAAACCTTCGGCTATTCCTCATTTTCGCCGAAAAATCGGTGTTGTCTATCAGGATTTCAAACTTATCAATACCAAGACCATATTTGATAATGTTGCTTTTCCTCTGGACATCCAGGGGTTGAGCAGCGAGATGGTAAAGCGCAGGGCATGGCAGGTGCTTAAATGGGTCGGCCTGCTGCAGAAAAATGAGGCCTACCCGCAGTCCCTTTCCGGCGGCGAGCAGCAGCGGGTGGCTATTGCGCGGGCAATCATTAACAGCCCGCTGCTGCTTCTGGCTGATGAACCCACCGGCAACCTGGACAATGAACTTGCTTTTGAGATCATGAAACTTTTCAAAGCCATCAATGCCCGCGGCACGACAGTTGTAATTGCAACGCACAATAATGCCATGGCCCGCCAGTTTTCTGACCACATAATCCATCTCGGGCACGACCATAGCGAAGAGAGGCCCCGTGTATGATATTCAATAAATGTATCTACTGCCTCAGGGCCGCACTGCACAATATACGCCGCAATATTATTTTACATCTGTTGTCTGCATCGACAGTGGCAGTAACATTTATTGTATTCATATCGTTTTTGCTGTTGCTGCTGAATGTGTCGGTTCTCAAGAAGAACTGGATAGAGCGCATGCAGGTGATTGTCTATTTCAAGGCAGCAGCATCGGCCGAAGCCGTCCAGAAAAACAGGGCTGTTATTGAATCGATGGCGGAAGTTGAGTCGGCACAGTTTGTTCCCCGGGAAGATGCACTGGCTCTGCTGCAAACTGCTCTTCAGGGCCAGGATGGCATTCTTGAGGGGCTTTCCGGCAATCCGCTGCCCCATTCGATTGAAATCAAGCTGAAAGATCAAAATCTTGGTACTCCAGAGCTTGAAAATTTCATACACAGGCTTGAAGGCCTCACTGCTGTCGATGATATTGAGTACGGCCAAAAATGGCTGGAACGCTTCAGGCTTTTTGTTGAAGTGCTGAGTGTCACCGGGGTGTGCCTTGGTGTACTGCTGTTTCTTTTTACACTTTTTATTATCTCAAACACCATACGGCTCATGGTGTATATCCGTCGCGATGAGATAGAGATCATGCGTTTGGTAGGCGCAACAAACCGTTTTATAAAGATGCCGTTCTGTTTTGAGGGGATTATTCAGGGCCTGTGCGGCGCCACAGCCGCCCTGGCTTTTTTTGTCGCTGCAGAGGGGCTTTTTCTTGAGAAGATGACCGTTTTTTTGCAGTCCTATATCGGCCCGCAGCATGTCATCAGCATAGACGGAACAATTGCCTGTTATGTGCTGCTGCTGGGCGGCTTTCTCGGGCTTACCGGCAGCCTTGTATCGCTTGGAAGTCTGGATGAATTGCAGCGGTAGGGTGCATAAGCCAATGATGCAGACGCTGATTCCAGCAGTTTTTAAATATTTTGTGCATGCCTTAAACTGCGGACGGGCCCTCATGTGTGCTGCTGCATGGTTCGTTCCGGCTGTTTTGTGCCAGCCTCAAACAGGCCAGGCTGGGCAGCCTGCCGACGGTATGGGGAGCCGCATTCAGGAACAGAAGCAGCAGATCCAGCAGGTCGAGCAGCAGGAGGCTACTGCGCTTGAAAAGCTTGATGCCATTGACCGGCAGCTGGCGCAGGAAACACAGCGCTTTGATGAGCGCTCGGCCGCCCTTGATGCGCTGCAGAAGCGCATCAAACAATCACAGGCCCAGATGAGCGCTTTTAAAAAAGAACGGTTGCGCAATGAGCAGGTGCTGAATAAAAGGCTTTTGGCATCGTATAAATATTATAAACGGGGCGGTTTAAAAATATTTCTTTCATCTCCGTCGTATCTATTGTTTCTGCGGCAGGAATATTTTCTCCAGCATGTGCTTATCAATGACAGGGCGCTTTTTGCCGATAGCCTGCAATTGATCAATACGGAAACGCGCTTACAGGATGCCTTGCTCGCGCAGCGCTCCGAGCTTGTGAGCGCAAAGGAATCGCTTGCGCTGCAGCGGGACGCGATCAGGAAATCAAGAAACGAGAAGGCTGCTCAGCTGGAAGTTATCAGAAGGGAAAAAAAACTGCGCCTTGGCGCCCTTGCCGAACTTGAACAGTTTGCCAATGAGATGCAGCATTTGGTCGACACCATACCGGCAGAGCGCCCTTCCTATGCGCAGCAGCGGGCGCAGTTTTCCATGCGTATGGGCAGGCTCGTGATGCCGTATAAAGGCAGAATTATCAGCAAATTCGGCCGCAGGGTGCACCCCGAGCTCCAGACCTCAACTTTTCAGAAGGGCATTGAAATATCCTGCCCGTCCGGCTCCGACATTGCCGCCGTCTATGACGGCCGCGTTGTGTATGCCGGCTGGTTCAAGGGATACGGCAATACGATGATCATAGATCACGGCGAGAACTACTTCAGCCTTATCGCCCATGCTTCAAAACTGTACAAGCAGGTGGGCGACATCATCACTGAGAAGGATGTTATCGCTCTGAGCGGTGATACGGGATCGCTGAAAGGGGCTTTGCTGTATTTTGAAATCCGCCATCACGGCAAGCCGCAGGACCCGCTCCTGTGGTTTAAACGTGATTTCTTCTAATTTTTTATCCGGGAGGTTTGTGATGCGCAGAAACACTGTGGTGGGCATTATCGGTGCGGCAGCAGCAATCTGGTTTTTTTGCTTTGGCAGCGGGCCGTTGCGCAGTGCAGAACGGGCACAGGATGTGTACGACTCACTGAAAACGTTTTCCGATGTCCTCAGCCTCGTGCAGAATAATTTTGTAGATGAGGCCGATCCGAAAAAATTGATTCAGGATGCTTTACAGGGAATGGTTTCGCGTCTTGACCCGCATTCCACGTATATGCCTCCCGATATGTACAAGGAAATGCAGGTCGAAACAAAGGGAAGTTTCGGCGGCGTGGGTCTCGAGATTACGATCAAGGATGATGTGCTGACGGTTGTCGCACCCCTTGAGGACAGCCCCGCCTTCACCGCAGGCATTAAAACCGGCGATAAAATCGTCAAGATAGAAAATGATTCAACAAAAAACATGTCAATGTTTGATGCGGTTAAGAAAATGCGCGGCAAACCGGGCAGCCAGCTGCATGTTTCAATTATGCGCGACGGTTTCAAGGAGCCAAAAGTTTTTACGCTGAAACGCGATGTCATCAAGATCAAGTGCGTGAAAGTCAGGAAGCTTGATGAGGATTTTTTCTGCATCCGCATTTCCCAGTTTCAGGAAACAACGGCCGAAGAGTTCAGGAAAGCCGTTAAAAACATGCGGGCACAAATGCCGTCTTTTAAGGGAATGGTGCTTGATATGCGCGGCAATCCCGGCGGGCTGCTTGATCAGGCTGTCAAGATAGCCGATGAATTCATTGATTCGGGGCTTATCGTGTACACCGAGGGGCGCATTGAGAGCCAGAGGATGCAGTTTTCGGCAAAAAAGGACACCTCGACCATTAACTGTCCGGTTGTTGTGCTTGTCAACAGCGGGAGCGCCAGTGCCGCCGAGATTGTTGCCGGGGCTCTTCAGGATCACAACAAAGCCATCCTCGTCGGCACGCAGAGTTTCGGCAAGGGCACGGTGCAGACTATTTATCCCCTCAGTGATGGTTCCGGGCTGCGCATCACGACGGCAAAATATTTCACACCCAGCCACCGCTCTATTCAGGAAAAAGGCATCACCCCGGATGTGGTTGTTGAAGATACGCTTGACATGTTTAGCGCGGGGGATAAAAAGGCAAAAGCCGTGCGGGAGAAGGATCTGGTGAGCCATTTTAAAAACAGCGCAGCGGGTCATGATGAAACAGCGGATATGAATGAGGCGCCCCACAGCCAGAAAGAACCCGCTGCTGAGCCGCCAAAGCCGGCTGCGCAGAAGGATGAGGCTCAGCCGGTCGACAAGCCCATGGAAACAGCCATTTCAATTCTAAAAAACTGGGAGACATTTAAAAAATCTCTTGGAAAAAGCGGCGCCTGAGATTACAGAGATGTAAATCCGCATTTGTACATTAATCCGGCTGATTATCTAAAACCGCAGCACAGGAGTTCTCTGTTTGTCACCGGCTTTCCTGTAACCTCTCGCACCTGAAATGCCGCAGACTGCTGCGCAGCTCTTTTATTTTCTGGCGCTGGCCGGCAGGAGAGGCCTGCTCCAGCTCCATGAGAAAAGCGCTTGCCTTGTCCATAAAACCCGGGGGCAATGACAGTGGCCTTTCTGCTGCTGCAGTACGGGCGATTTTAGCCGATGCGCCGAGCAGCTTTATGCACCGGGTTTTAAGACGGGGATTGCCCTGCAGCACCGGCAGCAGCTCCCGGCCCAGGCTGTAATACTGTGATATGATACTGCGGCCGTAAGCTGTTTTTTTCAGAATATTGTCGCGGAAGGCCCGCAGCGGCTGCAGGTCCCTGCTGTCAGGTTGTGCCTGCAGAAGCTGTTCAGATATGCAGGAATTGTCAGTGTCGTAGGGAGTCATGGTGATATTGAATTCAGTGGCGCCGCCTGCGTTAACGTATACGGTAGATGAGCTGACCTGAATATAGCCCGGAGCCAAAGCCTGAATGCTGTGCTGGCCTGCAGGGACGTACATTAAATAGAAACCATGGTCGCTCTGGGCCCCGGTGCCTGCTGTTGATTGCACATAGGCTTCTCTGATCAGGGATTTATCAAGCGATGAAGTTATCATGCCGCTGACGATGCCGGTGCCGGCAATGGTCGATTGATCCTGGGTGAGCAGGCCGCTTGACGTGCCGGCGTAAACCGTGCAGGTCGGCGTCGTTGCTTTCGAAGCAACGGCAGTGGCTTTGCGGGAGATATTATCCGCCTTTGGGCTTTCGATGCTGACATCAGATATCCAGTAGTCTGACAGGCCCAGTCGGGTCCAGTACTCACAGCCGTTCGCGCTTACATAGATTCCACCCAGGTTGAGCTGTGAGTCGCTGGAGCCACTAAAGAGAGCTGCATATACAAACCCGCTTTTTTGATCTGCAACTTTGATGTCACTGACTGAAAAATACTGCGGCAGGCCCGCATTTACAGTACGCCAGGTTTTTCCGCCATTGCTGCTTTTAAGGATTCCCTGATAGGTACCGCCACTTTCGCCGCATCCCGCGTAGATGGTCTCGGGGTCAGCAGGGTCAAAAGCGATGCAGTTTACCGTGAAGTTGCTGGTGAGAAATTTTTTCTGCCAGGTCTGCCCGCCATTGCTGCTGATATAGATGCCGCCCGGAGCACCAGGTGCATAGAAACTGCCGGTTCCTGCAATAATGACTGACGGATTCAGCGGTTTTATCGCCACGGCATGAACGGGCTCACTGGTCTTAAAAACTGTTGTCCAGGAGGCTGTGTCGATTGGTCCACCGTTGTCCTGCATTTTCAGTATCCGGCCTTTTTTTTGGGGCTCACAGGACAGAGCTGCATAAATTGTTGCAGAGTTTTCACCTGCCGGGTCAATAGCCAGAGAAACGATTTCATTGGGTATGGCCTGATCTGGCGTGTCGAGATATGTCCAGGTGGCGCCCCTATCAGAACTTTTGCCGATTTTATAGTCAAAGCCTGCATAGATGATGTTCGGGTTTGTCGGGTGAAAGGCCACTGCCCGGGACCCCCCGGTGTTAATCTGCTGCAATGTATCAGCGCTTTTGAGAAAAATTCCTGCCAGTGTTCCGCAGAGAATGGCGCCCGCATGAGAAGGATCAAGAGCAGTATCAAAAATAGCGTTCGCCTTGATTCCGTTATTGGTCGCAGTCCAGTTTTGAGCCCGGTCGGTTGTTGTATAAAAGCCCTGATTGAGGCTGCCTGCAAACAGCACTGCCGGGTTGTCGGGATGCGGCTCCATGGTCAGAAACTCGCAGGGCACGGCAAGAGATGTTGCATCCCAGGTGACCCCGTTGTCCGTGCTTTTTGCCATGGCCTCGGGCAGAGAGGCATATATCGTGGAGGGCTCTTTCGGAGGTATGCACAGGGAATAGCAGGGGGGGCCACGCAGGGCCCAGTGCCATGGTGTCTGTGAAATAGAGCCGTCGGTTTTAACTGCGATGCCATCATAGGTGCACAAAAAAATCTTAAGCTGGTTTGCGGGGTGTACCAGCACCTCGTCGCTATAGTCGAAAGGGTAATAGGTATCGCCAAATAATGCCTTGTCCCACTGGTGCCAGCTTTTGGCATAATCAGCTGACACGAGCACAACGACATCGCTCGTGAAATCGTACTTGCCGTTTACAGCCCAGACTTCACCCTGTTTGTTGGGATTACATTTTATCATCAAGAAGTTGTTCAAGACCCATGTATTTAAATTGAAATTCAGTTTATTCCAGGTTGAGCCGCCGTCGCGGGTTATGAAAATTTCACCGTGCTTATCTGCGCTGCCGGGGCCACCGGTTCCCACGTAAACCGTATCACTGTCAAAGGGGTCAACGGCTACGCTCCAGCAGAAGCGGTCTTCATCGCTTGCAAAAAAGAATTTTTTCCATGACCGGCCGCCGTCATGGCTGACATCGGCATAATGGGCATTGGCAACCCAGACAGTATTCGGGTCGTTCGGGTCGAGTTCGATATCCTGTATTTCCTGATTTCGAAACCATGAGGGTAAGTCCTGGGGGATGGTAAACCATGTGGAGCCTGCGTCGATTGTTTTGAAAAGGCCATCGCCACCCCAGCTGCCTGCATACAAGATCCGGCTGTCTGTCGGGTCGACGGCAAGACAGGTAATCTGGCCGCCATAGAGGCCCATGTCCTGCCACAGAGAATAATTTTGAGTAATTGCATTTTTTTGCATGCAGAAAAGTAGAATAAAAAATAAAAAAGCAGCTACTATTTTATTTTTTCTATCAATAAACATTTCATCCCCACTACTGATAAATATAATTTATATTTATGCAATATAATAAAATGTTCAATCTAAATCAATTAATAAATTTTCAGAAATGTTGTGCGGAAATTTTGTTAAAAAATTTTTACTGAAAAGGCATTA
>CAYNVA010000315.1:0-7830 GCA_964400575.1 uncultured Thermodesulfobacteriota bacterium
AGCAGGCTCAGCCGGCAGTTCCGGATCATCGCCCCGGATCTTCCCGGCCACGGCGAGAGTGAAGGCGCGGCATGTGAAAGCGCCGAGGACTATGCCCGCTGGGTCGACCGCTTTGCGCGTGCGCTGGAACTTGACAGGTTTTTCCTTATGGGCCACTCCTTCGGCGGGGCAATCGTGCAGGAGTATGCACGGCTCTATCCAGAAAAACTCAATGGCATAATCCTCATCGCTACCGGCACCGGGTTCAAACTCTCCAGTGCCTACCGAAAGCTGCATGAGAATGGGATTGATGTCGAAAACCTTGACAGCGCAGACATTCCGCATCCCATCCGGCAGGGGTATGAAATGCTGAAAAAGGTGAGCGGACCGCTGCTGCATGCCGACCTTCTGGCTGCAGGTGCTTTTGACAGCGTGCCCTGGATTTCAACCATTACAGCCCCTTCCCTCGTTCTCTGGGGCAGCGCCGACTTCATCACCCCGCGCGAACTTCCCGAAGCACTGGCTGCAGCGCTGCCGAATGCTTCGTTCCGGGTCATCGAAGGCGCCGGGCATGTGCTTATGGTTGAGGCGGTTGAGGCTTTCAATACTGCGGTTGCCGCGTTCATGCAAAAGACAATTTGAAAAAAAAGAGAGTCTTTGTCAGCAGCAGAGGTCTGATTTATCAAAGCTTAAGTAATAGGATTCCGGTCAAGCCGGAATGACTTTGTTCGAGATGACGATAGCAAAATAACAAAAAAGCGGCCTGAATGCAGCCTTTTGTCTATGAATTCACCTATGGCTTAATGCGCACATAATACACCATGCCCCGGTATGTGCCTTTCGGCTTAACCGGGCACAGCAGCATCTGACCGATATTGCCTTCCATGAGCGGAGTTTCTATAAAAGCCTCCCTGCCCTGCTGAACAGCCTGCATAAAGCCGCTCTGCGCAGCATCGCGGGTAGCATCAAATTTATAATTGCTCAGGCTGTTTTCAGGTGGGTAGCCGAAGCGGACGACGCATTTCTCATCAACCCACTGAACGCTATAAAGCCCGGGGTTATTTACGTAGAACTCCTTGAAAAGCGACATGAGATAGGGCTGGTCTTTGCGGGCAACGGTATCCTGCATTTCATCAAGAGCGGCAAATTCACGGAACGCTTCATTCAGGCTTTTCAGGCCCAGCTCTTCAAGGGTCTTTTTGCCGTTGACGCCTTCTTTCTCCGCTTTGGTGAGCACGATACGCCAGGGCGTGCCATAGAGTGTCACCGTCTTCCAGTAGGCATATTTTTTCACGCTCTCCTTGAGCCCCTTGCCTAAAAAATCATATGACGCCGAGCCATCAGGCGAACCTGCTATAGCGCGTGCCGCAGCAAGTAGGCCGGGATACGGTTTATAAAGATCATCCTGGAAAATAGTGCGTCCGATCTCCTCGGCATCGGGGTCATAGATGATTCTGCCTGCCGGTTCCATGGCCCAGATATCAACAGGCACACCTGCAATCCTTGGCTCGGCGATGCTTTGCAGGAGCGACTCAGGCCGCAGCAGCATACTGACAGATCCGAGATACGCGCCATTCTCAATCACGGGGTACTGCACAGACACCCCATAATATCCTTCAACTGTCATGAAAGCTTCGGACATGCCGGGCTTTTTCTCTGCAAGCATCTTTTGTATATGAGCCTGACCGGAAATATCCGTGCCCTGCAATTTTCTGTAAAATGCAGGTTCCACAACACGCATAACACCCCGAGTATCAATAAATGCCATGTCTGCGGCATAGGGATGCTTTTTGCACAGGTCGCTCAATAGTACCCTGACTCGCGGAGTATCAGCTCCTGAGGCGGCAATCCCGCCGGCTGCGCGCTCCATATCGCTTTGAATTACGGCACATGCTGCATCAAGCTCTTTCATGACGTCGTCGAGTGCAAGGGGTTTGTCAGAAAAGGATCCGGCATTAAAGCATGTGATACAGCATCCGGTAAAAAATATAAGACAGATCAACAAAAACAACTTTCGCATGTGGTACATCCTTTCTGATGCATTATACAATTTATAAAGTTTTCTGTAGCAGACGTATCACAGATGGCATCTGTCGTCAAAAATTTATGTTTCAAAAAAGTTTCTTTTAAGTTATAGTCTGCCGCGTTACGGGAACCTGAAACGGTTTAATAGGGAAGACGGTGAAAGTCCGTCGCGGACCCGCCGCTGTAACCGGGAACGAAGGCCGCTCAACTGATGCCACTGTTCGACAGAATGGGAAGGCGCGGCTGGAGGATGATCCGGAAGCCAGAAGACCTGCCCGAAACATTCTTGGCGCATATCCCGTGGTAGGGCTGCGCCGCCTCTAATGGGACGGATGAAAAACGGCATCCCCCTGTCTGGCAATGACCAGACCGGGGGATTTTTTTATGATAAAAAGGAAACTGTGATGCAAAAAACAGCCGTTAGTGCCGTCCCGTTTTCACTCGTGGTTATACTGCTGCTACTGCCCAAACCGGCCTATGCCATGCACATCATGGAAGGCTTTCTGCCGCCTGGCTGGAGCCTATTCTGGTGGCTTGCGGCCGCACCTTTTCTGATTGCAGGATTTCTGAAAATAAAAAAAATCGTGCGCGATCGGCCTGAGGCCAAAATGCTGCTTGCCTTTGCCGGAGCATTCATATTTGTACTCTCTGCGCTAAAACTGCCATCGGTCACGGGCAGCTGTTCGCACCCGACAGGCACCGGCCTTGGTGCCATACTGTTCGGCGCGCTGCCCATGTCGGTGATGGGGTCAATAGCTCTGCTGTTTCAGGCCCTGCTGCTTGCCCATGGCGGCATTACAACGCTCGGGGCAAATACTTTTTCCATGGCCATCTGCGGCCCCATGGCGGCAGCCGGCATCTATGCCGTGACGCGCAGGCTGCGTATAGCGCAATGGGTATGCGTATTCTTGAGCGCCTGTCTGGGGGATCTCTGCACCTATGTGGTCACATCGCTGCAGCTTGCTGCGGCTTTCCCGGCAGAGCATGGCGGCATCATATTTTCATTTCTAAAATTTGCCGGCATTTTTGCCGTAACGCAGCTGCCTCTTGCCGTAAGCGAAGGATTGCTCACGGTCGTGGTCTTCAATGTACTGTCCGCCTACAGCGCAGGTGAAATAAGACCACTGTCTGTTTTCAGCCAGAAGGAGGCCTGAAATGAATGCTCGCCGAACCGGACTGCAGAATATTGTATTTCTAGCTCTTGCCGTAGCACTTACCGTCGCGCCTTTTTTCATTAAAAAAGGGGCGGAATTCGCAGGCGCCGACAATCTCGCCGAACAGGCAATAAGCCAGCTTCGGCCCGATTACGCGCCCTGGATAAAATCGCTCTGGGAACCGCCCAGCAGTGAAGTAGCAACACTGCTGTTTACCCTGCAGGCAGCCCTTGGCGCAGGATTCATCGGCTACTATCTGGGCTCCCGCAGAAACCGCAAAAAGAAGCCCGACAATGATCGCTCCTGACACCTGGGCCTACACAAACCGGCTTGCCAAAACGCACCCGGCTGAAAAATGCCTGCTTGCAGCAGCTATGCTGTGCCTGAACCTGTCAACGCCTGCAGTCGTGCCGGTAACCTGCCTGATTTTTTGTTTTATGTGCGGCCTGACCATATTCAAGGCGGGCATTCCTCCCGCGGTCTACGGTAAACTGCTGCTGGGGCCTCTTGTCTTTCTTTGCGCGGGAGCGGGAGCTGTCATGATCGATCTATCTGCCGATCATTCAGCTTTTATAGCTATAAGCCCTCAGGGACTGCACACGGCTATCATTATTGTCTGCCGCGGATTGGGCGCAGTGGCATGTCTGCTGTTTCTCTGCCTGACCACGCCTGTGGCGGATATTACCTGGGGGCTTGCCCGCCTGCGGCTGCCCGGGCTGCTCATAGAACTGCTTGATCTGACCTACCGCTGCATCTTCATACTTGCAGGTGCTGCTGAAACAATCACGACGGCGCAGTCATCACGCCTGGGATATGCAACCATGAAAGCGACCTACCGGTCTTTGGGAACACTTGCCGCAGCTATTATCATAGGTTCGCTTACGAGCGCTCGTCTGATGCAGCAGGCTTTTGACAGCCGCTGCGGCAACGGTCCGATGCATGTGCTCCACGGGCCATGGCCGGTTTCGAAAAAAAATATTATAGCCATTATGCTTGCTGCGATTATCATTGCTGCATGCGGCTTTTTCGGGTGATCTGACCATGCCCCAGCACTTCATTCTTGAAGCCCGGAACGTCAGCTATACTTACCCTGACGGCACCACCGCGCTCAGCGCTGTTTCAACCGGCATCAGGCAGGGAGAAAAAATCGCCGTTCTCGGCGCAAATGGCGCCGGCAAAACAACGCTGTTTCTCCACTTCAACGGTATTTTCAAGCCCTCCCGCGGAACCGTCCTGTTTAACGACATACCCCTTATGTATGACCGCAGCTCCCTTCGGGAACTGCGCAGCACTGTGCAGATTGTTTTCCAGGAGTCTGACACCCAGCTTTTTTCCGCGCGTGTGTACCAGGACATATCATTCGGCGCATTGAACCTGGGACTGCCGCAGGACGAGGTGCAGCGGCGGGTGGAGTCTGCACTGCTGACCGTTGATATTGAACATTTGCGGGATAAAGCCACGCACTCTCTGAGTCATGGCGAAAAAAAACGCGTGGCGATTGCCGGAGCACTGGTCATGAACCCTGAGGTATTAATTATCGATGAGCCGACTGCCTGCGTCGATCCCCGGCATCAGCAGGAACTGCTTGATTTTTTCGACAAGCTCAACGGCGGGGGAACCACCATCCTGCTCTCGACCCATGACGTTGAACTGGCATGGCAGTGGGCAGACAGGATTCTTGTCATGCATGAAGGTAAAGTCGAGCGTGAAGGAGACCCGCTGTCAGTTTTTTCCGACGAGTCGCTTTTGCAAACAACAGGCTTGTACAAACCCATCGCGCTTGAGGTGTTCGAGACTGTGCGACGAAAACTCGGCCTGTCCCCTGATGCTGCCCCGCCCAGAGACAAACAAACATTGCTGGCAATGCTCAATAAAAAACCTTAATAAAACCGAATTCAACTTGCTTCCCGAGGAAAAAAATGTTTGCTAACTATTATAAATCCGGATAAATTAGAATTCTCGCAAACCATTGGCATAGATTTTTTACAGTTCAGGCTTCTATTCTCGAAAAGCATGTACATAAATTCAGATCGATTGCACATAGAGTGTTCGGGGCATATACTTTTTAAAGCATCGTTCTGAGATGAGCAGGTGGGTTTCGTACCTCAACCCAGCCATTTCAAATAAATTAAGTAGAGACTGGTTTCAAACATCACTACAATCACAGGGGCTAACCAAAAAAATCAAGGGTCCCGGTTTTTTTTTCAGACACTACTTCTTTAAACATCAATACAGAGATTTCATTTACTGAATTATCTATCGACGCGAAGCTTAGATCAATTTTATCGCCAGCATGATATGTACTGTAGACATTTCTAATTGAAAATAGTTTTTTTAGTATTAAAATTATATTTTTAAAAGGGCGGAAGAAACAAAAAAAATGTTGCTAATTAAAAGCTTTAGTGTACTATCTAATTGCACACAAATCAAAGAATGGGTAACGACATGAAAAATTTTCTTAGAGTGACCAGTATTGCTGTATTCATGATTTGCGTTTCTTTCACATACACGACACCCTGTCGTGCACTTGAACCGGTGCAGGATAATGGCACCATACCCGATCCGAGCCTTTCGATAAAGAACAACCTTGTCGAAATGCCGCTGAAAAGCGTCCTGCTGCTGGGGCTGAAAAACAACCTCAATATTCAGTTTGCCAGCTACACGCCCGGCGTTTCACAAACCAACATCCAGCTAGAAAAAGGCAAATTCGACACCCTCTTCAGCACGCAATATCAGAAAAACCGCAGCGTGACGCAAACCGGCAACGCACTGGGCAGCACTTCCAGCCCCGTGGTAAAGGAGGAACGACATAACTGGGAAGGCAAGCTGCAGAAAAAATTTCTGACAGGAACACAGGCCGAACTGAAAACGACCAATGAAGAGTATCTGACAGACACAAGCTTTCAGGGACTGAAGCCGCAGTTCAAAAATACTATTGCCATGTCGCTTACCCAGCCGCTGCTGAAGGATTTCGGCATAGGCATAAACGAAACCTTCATAAAAATTGCAAATCTCAACTATGAGACATCGGAATATGAATTCCGCAATCAGGTCATGAATGTCATGTACCAGATTGAGGCTTTTTACTGGGATCTCTATTACCGGATTCAGGACCTGAAAGCCAAGGAGGATTCTCTCAAACAGGCTGAAGAGTTGCAGCGCGAATTTAAAATCCGAATCGATGCAGGAGCTCTGGCGCCTATCGAAATCTACCAGGCTGATGCCAACGTGGCCCAGCGCAAGCAGGAGGTTATCGTGGCAGAGTCGCAGGTGCAGGCTGCTGAGGACTACCTGAAAGCCGCTCTCAACCTGTATGATAAAAAAGAATACTGGGATGTTGAAATCATCCCCTCAGACCTGCCCAATGTTATAAACATTAAACCTTCGGCCGATGATTGCATCAAAACAGCTTTTGAAAACCGGCCGGATATCAAGAAGGCTCAACTGGGCATCCAATCATCAGAGCTGCAGCTGAAGTATGCAAAAAATCAGAAAATGCCCCGCTTTGACCTGTTTGGCTCCATGGGCACAAGCGGCATTGCCGGCACACCAGCCTCGACGGCGGGCGTCTTCGGCCCCTTTTACCAGGGCAGCAAAAGCCCTTACAATGGACAATGGGATAAAGCGCGCGACTATATGCTCAGCGGCGATTACTATAATTATGTTGTCGGCGTGAAGTTCGAGTTTCCGCTTGAGAACAATATTGCAAAAAGCCAGTACCAAAAGGCGCGTCTCCAGTCCGAGCAGGCAGTAACCAACATTAAAAGCGTTGAAAATACGGTTATTAATGAAGTGCGCGCAGCGCTCAGGCGGCTGGATACAAGCTATAAAGTCATCGATTCAGCAACAGCAAACCTGAAGTTCACAAAAGAAAAGCTCTGGGCTGAGCAGAAAAAATACGATGTCGGCATGTCCACGGCGCGTGACGTGTTTGACTTTCAGAGAGACGTGGCACAGGCGCAGAGCACGCTTGCTCTGGCAAAATCCGAACACAGCAAATCTATCGTAAATCTCGGGCTTGCCACCGGCGTACTTATCGAACAGAAGGGTTTGCAGTATAAGTAAATAATCCCGATGGGGCATATGTAGTGCCTGAACGAAAAGTGTAGAATTTGCAGGTTGGGTTAAGCCCGGAAGAAACCGTTGGGTTTCGTACCTCAACCCAACCATTTTAGATACCAGTAGAGACAGGTTTCAAACCTGTCTCGTACATTCCCAAGGGCGAACCCAACAAATCAAAAATACAGGGTTTTCGTTCTGGCACTATTTAACAGGGTCAAAATTAATTACTATAAAAGAGACACGGCTATGGAAGAACCTGTCACATTCAAAAATGTAAATGAACTAATAGGTGTAATACATCGCTACATGCGGCGTTTTCTTGAATCGAACATGAAAAAATTTGACATTACTCCGCCGCAGTTTGAAGTGCTCATGACTCTCTGGGTTGAAGATGGCGTTGTGCTGAGCGAGCTCGGGCGCCGACTGTCCCGTGATGGGCCAACAATAACGGGCATTATCGACCGCATGGAAAAGAAAAAACTGCTGGTTCGCAAACGCAGTCTCCGTGACCGCCGCGTCATTCAGGTATACCTGACCCCCATGGCATGGGAGATAAAAGAAAATCTCATGAAAATGCAGTCTGAAGCCGCACGGGATATAGCCGGCAGTT
>CAYNVA010000316.1:0-4023 GCA_964400575.1 uncultured Thermodesulfobacteriota bacterium
TCCAGTAGTCAGAATAAGAAAGATATAAAATTATTATAGCTTCTTATTATTCCCAAACAGTAAATTCATGAAATAGTATTGCTGTTTTTTTATACTGGCTTCTGACTTCTGGATTCTGACTTCTGCTGTTTACGGAATCCCCGACTCGCAGGGCACCCTGGTCTGGCATAAGCCGCAGGCATGGGCCTTTATGCCAAACCGGGAGTTGCCGCAGGGAAGAGTTGCATTGAGAATATAGGCTTTGCATTTCTCTTTGTCATGGCCTTTTGCTGAAATAGCCCCTGCCGGGCAGCGCATGATGCAGGCGCCGCAGGTGCCCTTTGCGTAAAAAAGACAGTATGCATGAGGGTCGCTGTACGGGCGCTCTGTCGGCGGGATGTCGATGCGGGCAACCACGGAGCCGCAGCGCATGGCCTTCCCCACGGGCGTAATGAGCCCGTCGCACAGGCCGAATGTGCCAAGGCCCGCCACATAGGCCGCATGCCGCTCCGACCATGTTGAGGACATGCCGAAACGCTCCGATGTTTTCATCTCCCACAGGGGCGAACGCGACGGGGCAACCGCCAGAAAGCCCGCACCCAGCAGCTCTTTGACCACATGGTCATGCAGCTGCGCGTTGCAGTTTTCACCGTATGTGCGGGATTGCACCCATCGCTCCGGCGGATACCAGTGTTCTTTCCGTGCGTCGCTTTTGGTTGCCTCGGTCTGCGGCAAAACCCAGCTGATGACGGTCAGATGGCCGGCGGCAACCTTCCTTTTAGGGAAGCTGCCGTTGTAGAGTTCTTCGGGCCTCAGATAAAACGGCCCGATATCCTCTTTGAACCGCCGGTACAGGAAATCAGCGCCACTGGAAAACCCAACAAGGGGCTCGTCCCATGCCGGCTCTGTGGTGCCGGGGCACAGCGTGTTCCGGGCCGATTGAAGAAAATCCCGTATGGTATTTTCCATCCATATTGCGGCGGTCGATTCAAGCTCTCTTCGTATCATGCTGTCGCAGCCGAAGTCCTATGCCACCGTGGGCGTACGGGGGGCAAAAATAAATTAATATGCCTGCACCTGCTACCTGGACCGCGCTTCAATGGAAGCTATTTTATCTATGGTTACCAGAGCATCATAGAACTCTTTCTGACTCAGTTTTTCAAGGTGCAGAAGATTGCCTTTAACGTCCTTCACGATTCCCGTCACCGACGGTCCGGCGGCAAGGTTCACGGTAACGGTTTTCCCTTTGAGTGCAGCAAGATTATCGGCCATGCTGACAGCTACATTGAGCTGCACCGGCTCTTTGGCATCAGCGGCACAAGCACCCCGGGGTGCGGCAAGCAGCGCCAGAACAAAAAAACCTGCGATCACCAAATTTTTTCTCTGCAATGAACTCATGGTTCCCTCCTTCATAGTGGTTTACCTTGTCCGTATTTTTCTCCCTCTATACCATAGACACAGGTGCATGACTCATGGATATATTTTCAGTGATGCGTCCTTACCCGGTTTGAAGCGGCGCATCTGGCTAAAAAGCCGCCCGTCGTGGATATGCTTTTTAATATATGCGGCAAATGCCGCCTGTGAGGAAAATTTTGTATTCTCAAGCAGCGGCGATTCACTGCTGATCATCCAGCTCTGGAGGCTGCCGTCGGGGGAGAAGGCGTATTTAAAAAATACAAAGGTTCTGTCTGAGGGTTTTTCAGATGCAATGCCATGCATGTTCATAACAGGCACCGTGCCGATCATGGTTGTGAATGCGCGGGCGATGGTGGCGGTGCCGTTGTCATCGCAGAAAGCCACAAAATATTCTTTTTCGCTGAACTTAAAAATTGCAACCTTGTAGGGCTTATCGCCGGGGCTTTGCGGCTCTTCGATCCAGGTTTTCAGGAGCCGCTCATCGATGCGTGCGGCACCAGAAGATGACAGAGGATATTTCGACTCATAACAGCCGGTGTACAGCAGGCAGATAATGAAAAGACCGACGAGATTTCTGCCAAGCGCCATGATTCCCCCTTATTTTAAAATAGAATTAAACGGTTAATACATCCATATTTCGCATAGCAGAAAAATTGCATTAAAGCATGCTTTAGTTACAGGATGCTAGACTATGAACCCCTTTTTTTCAAGCTCTGGAACCATGTCCGACAGATCAAGACTGTCCAGACACTCGCGCGTGAAGAGCCCGGTCTGCAGGTCCCAGCCGCGACCGCGGTAGTAGTCGTCCATAATCCGCGTAAAAATTTCCGGCTCCACGGTAGCGCCAAGGCGCGACTTCACGTCGCCGCCGCTTACCGGCACCAGCAGCTCTGGATTGAAAAGCCCTATGGGGGGGTCCTGGCCGCCAAGGGGAACGGTGTGGTTGAACGGTTCAAGCACGTCATCCGTGCGGCCGCGCCGGCCTTCCCGCAGGTAGATAGCACGACACAGGTTGACGCTTCGCTCGCCCGAGCGCAGGTATCCCTGCAGATCCATAGCAATGCCGGTTACTGCCGAAAAAAGGCGCGCCTCAAGCTCAGGGTCTCCGACGCCGGTCTGGCTGTTGGCAGTCATGTCGATGGGCCAGAACCAGTCGCAGTAGACCATGTTCTCCATGGCATAGCAACGGTTCTGGTTAATGATGGCGGCTTCGGCCTTCTTGTCGGGCGTGTCGCATTCAAGGGCCTGCTCGCTTCCCCAGAAAGTCCGGGCAAGGGTGCGCAGCTTGTCGGTGTCAAGAAATCCCATCATGCCTTCGGAGCTGTGCCAGATCATCCACTTGAGCATGGGGAAACTGATGCGGTGCAGCTGCGTAATGGGGTAGACCGGCTCGGTGGCGTAGGCAGGGACATTGGCAAGGAAAAGGCGGGGTGTATAGAAATCAGCGTCAAAGCCCGAGCTGGTGATAAGGCCGTCAAGCAGGTCTTCGGCTCCCAGCGCTTTGGCGCACCGGCGGCTGCCTTCGGCAAGCAGATCCCCCACTGCCTTACGGCTGACGATAAGCTCAATCAGATTTTCGATCCAGGCGTCAGTGCCCATCTCCTCAACAGCAAGCCCGGTCTGCCCCGCGTCGATAAGCCCCCGCTTGATCGCCTCGGGCAGCCAGTGCAGCAGAAACCGCAGCTCAATAACGCAGACGCCGTGCCTGTTGGCAAGCTGGGTCGCGTGGAACGTGGCCGTTGACATTTTGCCGGTGCGTTCCATTTCATAATTATAATAAAAAAGGGAGGACATACACATCTTGCGATACCCCTGCTCTCCGGTCGGGCTCCGGTACATGCCGCGGCGGCAGATGCCGGGGCAGCCGAAACAGGGCTCAGTTTTTACCTTGTCAATATCCTCCAGCATCAGCTCGTTCCAGAACCGCCCGGACATGGCGCCCTTCCACAAGGCGGTTATTTCCCTGCGCACGTTCCTGGCTTCATCAGGCCGCGCCTCCGGCAAAGACCGGTGCGGCGCCTTGACCACAATCGCCTTGAGATTTTTCGCGCCCAGAACCGCTCCAAAGCCCTTGGTCGCAACCGCGCCGCCCGAGGCTACGATATTGGCAAACCGCACGCGCATCTCGCCCGCCTTACCGATCGTGGCGGCATGAGCATCAGGGCCATGGCGCGCCGAAAGCAGGGCAAGCACATGCTCAGTGTCTCTGCCCCAGAGATCCCCTGCGTCTTCAAATATGCAGCTGCCGTCAGGGCCGATCACCAGGTATACGGGTTTGCTGGATGAACCGCTGATTGCAAGGCCGTCAAGGCCTGCCCATTTCAGCGATGCGCCGAAAGAACCCCCGAGATTGCCGCAGGCATACTGTTCGGGAATGGCCATGGGAGATTTCCCGAGCACCACCCAGCGTGATGCACCGGGCGCCTGCATGCCGCAGAGGGGTCCGTTCATGAAATAGAGGGTATTGCCCGGGTCGAAAGCAGCGGTAGCACCGTTCATCTCATCCCAGTACAGGCGGCTTGCAATGCCCCTGCCGCCGATGAAGCGCTCGGCATACTCCATGATTGAGGCCGGCTCGCAGGTCCTGCTGCCAAGGTTGACGCGCAGCATTTTTCCCGCCCATCCGTA
>CAYNVA010000317.1:0-2801 GCA_964400575.1 uncultured Thermodesulfobacteriota bacterium
CCACCAGTGGAGGGAAAAAGAAAAACGAAACCGGGCTTAGGGCAGACAGGCAGCTCCGAACTCTGTTAAGCCACACAGATGTTAGCGATGCGGCTTTAAAAATTCAGAAAAAATTTCAACAAACCGTAAAAATTTTGAAACAACCGGTTGTGTAATGTGTTTTTATGTATAAGTTCAAAATGCGCTTGACACAGCGGGGGCTACCGGGCATATTTTCTGCCCAGCGCAGGAACAACCTTGCGCTGTAATTAGCGCCTGCACAAAGGTCATTTTTTTGCAGGTTGGGTTAAGCCCGAAAGAAACCGTTTGGTTTCGTACCTCAACCCAACCTGCGCAATTTGCACTATTTGAGTAGAGACAGGTTTCAAACCTGTCTCTGCAATCATAAGGGCGAACCCAACAAATTTATGGTCTAGAGCATTTAACTAAATCTTGTAACCGAAAATCAGAAAACAGTTGCATGCGTTAGCTGTATGGATTCATTTCTTGTCATTCCCGCTTGACGGGAATCCCTTTTGGTGTGCAGAAAAATGATTCCGGACAAGCCGGAATGACCGAGGTATGTGTAGCTCTATAACATATGAATAATGGTTATAGTAATTTGTTAAATGCTCTAGGGTTTTCGTTCAGGCACTAATTAACCAGCACCCTGCAAAAGAGCATTTATTTAGTTGCTTTTTTTACATGCCAGTAGTAGTATGACAAAACTTTACAGCAAGGGGAATCTCTCTTCAAATAGTTCATTGTATGCATACGGGCATAGTTGCAGAGCCTTGTATAAAGGCAAAAGTCATAAAAAAAGCTGAAAAAAATTAAAAAACCGCTTGATTTTACGGATGTTTTTGGCTACTAGATAATAAATAACTAAAAAAATATTGACATCCCAGTTAAGATTTTGGTAAAGAAACATCTGTTTTTTGCCGATTACGGTTAAAAAAATTATGCATTCACAAGGATGCTGAAATAAAGTGTTGTGTTTTTACGACCGATATATAATTTTTTAATAACTAATTTTAAGAGGAGAAGGTATGAAAAAGAAAGCTTTAGTAGCAGTGGGGGCATTGGCCTTGATGCTGTGCTCCGTGTCCGTATTTGCGGCAGGAACATGTCAGGACTGGGAGGGTGTGTGGGAATTCACCTATGACAATGGAACAGCCAAAGCAACATTCTGTTTTGACAACAATTCAGTTATTGACAATGAAACAATTGCGGCGTGCGATAATGATTCCAAAGACAATTGCACGTGCATCGACAACATATCAATAACCGACAAGCAGCTGTGCATTGATAATGTTACGTTTGCACAATGCGACAATAATTCAATAGACAATTGCACATGCGTGGACAATCCGCTGTACAAAAAACTCACGGTCCCAAAAGGTAAATATGAAGTCAAGCTAACCGATGTTCAGGAAAACTTTTCTATGGGCCCGCTAAAGGCCTTGTGTTATGCAACCGGCAAGCGTGGCACGCAGGCTATAACCATCAATCAGCCTGATAATGCTTCTCTGGCTGAATATGCTCAGTATTACCCCAATGCAAAAAAGGGCATGTACTTTGTGCAGGAAGGCTCAGGACAGGATCTTTCGAAAATTGCGCTATTTCCCCAGGCGCGGATTCTTAAAGAAAATTTCCTGGGCGATAACTTTACGACTGAAACAAACTGGAATATCACAGGCCTGGTAAGTGGCACGTTCGTAAGAGAACTGACCTGTGAAGAGAAGGGTCTCGACAACTGCGATAATGCAACCTGCGATCTGACAATCGTTCCCAAGAAGATTTCCAAACTGCTTTCTTTCATCAATCCGATTGTGCCCTTTGTGATCAGCGGCGGAAGCGATGTTGAATTCGCCCGGCCTATCGCTATCGATTGGGGTACGGATGCCATCAAGACTCTCGTCAAGATCAAATTGGGCAAAAGAAGCATTTTCGGCTTAATATTTAAACGTCCCTTAAAGCTTGAATCAGATAATTACACGGTGACCGTAACCTACGGCGACAATGATACCGAACAGTGCGGAACGATCGAGGTAAAGTAAGCCTCACTTGTTTCCGACCGGATGTTTACTGCGCTTGCAGTAAAATGATGTAGGCAAAAGGCCCGATGCATGAGCATCGGGCCTTTTTTTAGTCTGCTGGATCAGGAGATAGTTCATGAAGATTACAGTTGCACCGTCAGCGGGTTTTTGTTTCGGCGTGCGGCGTGCCATTAAAACCGCCCTTGACATGGCCCTGCAGGGCCACAGAGTTGAGATGCTGGGGGATATCGTGCACAATGAGGATGTGGTGCGCCAGGTTCAGGCTGCGGGCGTCAGAAAGGTTGATACACTTGGCGACGGCAAGGGAAAGACACTTCTTATTAGAGCCCATGGCGCGGCAAAACATATAGTTGAGGATGCTCAGCAGCGCGGCTATAGCATCGTTGATGTCACCTGCCCCATGGTTAAGGAGATTCATACAATCGTTGTTGATTTTCACAAGCGGGGCTTGCATGTTATCATCATCGGCGACGGTGATCATGAAGAGGTGCAGGGTATACGGGGTCAAATTGACGCTCCGGTCACTATTATTGATTCGGCAGAACATATACCCTGGGCTGATTTAGAGGGTGTTGAACGGGCAGGCATGGTTGTGCAGTCTACGCAGAAGGCAGAGAATGTGCAGTCCATCGTCGATGTGCTGCGGCCTCATTTTAAGGAGCTTGAGGTCTGCAATACCATTTGCAAAGCAACAACTACCCGGCAGCAGGAAATAAAAACACTGCCCAAAGGATGTGATGTTGTGCTGGTGATCGGTTCACG
>CAYNVA010000318.1:0-4285 GCA_964400575.1 uncultured Thermodesulfobacteriota bacterium
CCTTGCCGTTGAATCATTCTGGAAAGACAGGGTTAAGGCCGATGCTGTGTTCAAGGTCTATGATTCGGAAACCAGGCAGTATCTCGGAACGGGCGGCGTTGTGCGCCGCGTGCCCTATATGGGCCGCCGCAATTATCGCACTGAAGATCTGCAGGAGCGTTTCGACACCAAGTTTCAGGATGTGATTCTTGGGCTTAAGCCTGACAGGGAAAACATACCTATTGGTCTCTCCGTTGTTGCCGAGCTCCAGTAGGACGGGAGAGGTGAAATTTAAAAGCCCCTTTCGCTTGCGAAAGGGGCTTTGTAGTACGGGTATAACAAAACGCTTCAGTTGAGTTCGATATATGCCTTTTCCCTTAAGCCCTGCAGCCACCGCCGCAACTCTTTTTCAAATTCAGTGCTATAGAGGGTGTTCTTGATTTCCCGTTCCTGAGCATGCAGTGCTGCCGTACCGTTGTCATTACCTTTGCCGCCGTCCTCGCCGACCAGATCGAGCACCTTGATGATATGAAAGCCGATCTCGGTGCGAAAGACCGGGCTAACCTGGCCGTTGGTAAGGCTGAAGGCCATTTTTTCGATTTCGGGCATCAGTTCATCCTTATAGAAGTAGCCGATATCTCCGCCCAGCTGCGCCCCGGCGCCCTGCGAGTTTTGTACGGCAATCTTGCCGAAATCATCGCCCGCCATAATCTTGCGGTGCAGGTCTTGTGCCTGTTTTTCAATATCGGCGGTTTTACCCGGCCCTGCGCCATTGGGTATGAGAAGCAGTATCTGCTGTATGCGCACACGGGCCCCTTTTCTTTCCTGACCCTTCACGTTTTGCTCATAAAACTCCTGAATGTCTTTGTCGCTGATAGTGATTTTAGAATGAACGGCGCGGCCGATGGTTTGTGACTGAAGCAGCTCGCCTTCGAGAACTTTTTTATACTCCTCCAGCGTCGACCCCTGCTTGGCCAGCTCCCGGGTAAGCGTTTTTAAGTCGATTTTATTGCGCCGCTGGACATCATCAAGGGCATGCTCGATGTCCTTGTCCTTCAGCGTTATCTCAAGCCTTTTGGCCTCCTGCAGAATCAGCTTTTTTTCGATGAGCTGGCCCAGCAGCTGACGGTCTGCCTCGGCGTCAATTGGCTTTTCCTGCGCCCCCATGAGAAGCATGGATTTGTACTTTTCAAATTCAGAGAGCGTAATTATTTCGCCATTGACGGTGGCCAGAATGCGGTCGACGATTACGCGGGCTGCATCAGCTGCAGGGCAGAAGGTCAGCATGGCCAGCGCAAGGGCTGTAAGGATTTTTTTCACGGGCGGTGCTCCTTTCAGCAGGAGTTCCCTGCAATGACTGAACTCCGGGCTGATGTGCTCTGTTTTTGTTTAGCGGCTCTTCGTGAAGCCTTGTTTGCTGTATGCAGGGCATTCTCAATTGGATTTTATTTGACAATTATACTCTATATGGGGCGGATGTAAAACATAATTGTTTGATAATTAAGGTTGACTTTGCGAAAACATGGGCTAAAAACAGAACAGAAGAGATTGAGGCCCTATGCAAAACCCGGATTACTCAAAGCTTGAATTGAGCCATATACGCATCAGCCTTGCGCTCAAGTGCGCGATTGCGCTGTGGTCGTTCTGCATAGCCATCACCAGCGAGACGCATGCCGCGGCCGTGTTTTACCTTTTTATCTGCATTTTGTTTGCAGGAATGTTTGTCTTCCAGCTGAACTTTTATAATGAGCTGAAAAGGACCAGGAGGGACAGCTTTGACGACCTGCACCGGAGCTGACGCCAGCGCATTTTTTAAAAGAGTTCTTTTTGTCTTCAGAAAACCATCGCCAATGGCGATGGTTTCTGAAGAAGGCAACGCAAACACGGTGTGTTTTTGCTTCCGCCCTTTCAGGGCGAAATCAAGCCACCCGCTATGCGGGCGGCTGTTGACTTCAGGGGCAGCGATAGCATGCCTGCTCATTTCAGGAGGAGCCATGCAGCAAAAGAGTGCCGCCTATCCGAAACTTGACCGGCCCGAGGTGCTCCAGTTCCTGTTTCATCCGCGAAAGGATCTCCCGTCCGCCCCGGTACAAGGCGCTGTCGATTACAGCATTACCGTGGATACGGACACTGTTCTGGCCTGCCGGTTCTATTCTGCCGGGCCGCAGGCGCCGGCTATGCTCTTTTTCCATGGCAACGGAGAAACCGTCGACGATTACGAAGAAAACGGCCTGGTTTATAATCGCATCGGCATAGGCCTTCTTGCTGTTGAATACCGCGGCTATGGCCGCAGCACCGGCACGCCGACTGCAAGCGCTCTGATTGGCGACAGCCATAAGGTGTTTGCCGAGGTCAAGAAATGGCGCGCACAGCAGAAGCAGACCGGGCCGCTCTATGTCATGGGCCGCTCGCTCGGGAGCGCCCCGGCCATCGAGCTTGCGACCAGGTATGAGGCCGATATTGCAGGCCTTATCATCGAAAGCGGCTTTGCCTATACCGAACCCCTGCTGCGGTTTATCGGGGTTGACACGCAACGGCTCGGCATCACCGAGGCTGACTGCTTCGGAAATTTTGAAAAAATCAAAGGCTTCAAAAAACCGCTGCTCGTCATGCATGCGCAATTCGACCAGTTCATCCCCGTCTCCGACGCAGACGTGCTTTTGAAAAACTGCCCGGCGCGGCGCAAGCAGCTGCAGGTGATTCCAGGAGCCGACCACAACTCGATTCTGAGGTTTGGCGGCTCCGACTATTTCAAATTTATTAAAAATTTTATCGACGGGAAGTAAACCGTGCAGCAGCCATGGCAGGCACTGGTCCTTCCATCATTAGACGACAGGCCCCGGCGCAGCAGGGAGGCCCCCGGCCCGCCCCTGGGCGAGATTGACGAAGAGGCCTGCCGCTATGATGAAGAAGAGAAAGAGCCCCACTGGGAGGAAAAAATTCTCTGCCGCCAGTGCATGCAGGTAATAACCAGCCCCGCCGAACGCATACAGGTGCAGGGTTCCCACCGCCATACATTCTCAAATCCCATGGGCCTTCTTTTCCAGATCGGCTGCTTCAGGCGCGTAAAGGGTTGTGTTAATGCAAGCCCGCCTGAAGCTGAATGGAGCTGGTTTCGCGGGTATGCCTGGCAGGTGGTGCTGTGCAGCGCATGCGCCAACCACCTGGGCTGGCGCTACACCGGGCAAAACGATGGCTTTTACGGCCTCATTCTCGACAGGCTCATGCAGGCGAGCTGAGAATCAGAGAAGAAGCCAGTAGTCAGAATCCAGTAGCCAGAATAAAAGACATGCACAATTTCGGGGGTGTGCTAGTTTCTTCGTCACTAGCGGACCGCGCAACGTCGTCTTGTTTCTTTTTTCATTCTTAATTCTGGATTCTGACTACTGGCTTCTGTCTCCTAAATATAAATGCAAATTGCACTTTTGAACACACAATGCAGAAGCATTTTTTCATCCCTGAACCCAGAATTTTCGCCCACCGCGGCGACGCTGCTCATTTCCCTGAAAATACAGTGCCCTCCTTTGAAAGCGCCGTAGAGATCGGCGCCGATGTGATAGAGACTGACGTGCAGCGAAGCAAAGACGGGCACTTCATGATCTTTCACGACGACACCGTCGACCGGGTCACCGAAAGCAGGGGCAGGATTGGCGACTACACCCTGCAGGAGCTGAAGCGCCTGGATGCAGGCTATCGCTACTCTGCCGATGGCCAAAGCTTTCCCTTCCGTGGAAAAAAAATTACCATCCCCTCGCTTGAAGAAGCCCTGCGCGAGTTTCCGCAGCAGCGTTTCAACGTGGACCTTAAGGCCGCTGCCCCATCTCAGGCCGGTGATTATTGCGCCCTTATCAGGCGCTGCAATGCTGCGGAGAGGGTACTGACAGCCTCGGAATTCACCGGGAACCTCAAGGCTGTGCGGAGCCTGCTGCCGGAGATGGCCACCTCGGCCTCGCACAGAGAGGTTGCAGGCGTCTTTTTCCTTTATAGAAGCGGGCTGCTCTTTGCAAAGAAAGGCCTTGCAGCCGACGCCCTTCAGATACCGGAATTTTACCGCAGCTGGCTTGTCGCATCGCCGGGCATGGTGCGCCAGGTCCGCAGAAAGGGCATCCGTGTCCATGTCTGGACCGTCAACGCAGAGGCAGACATGCGCCGCCTTCTGAATGCCGGCGTCGACGGCATCATCACCGACGACCCCCGTCTGCTCAAGAATGTCATCGAGTCCCGATGAGCCATTACTGTCTCTGCGTGCAGCAATGCTATCGCCATTGCGAATCCGCAACTTAATCTGACAGAGGATATACTTCTT
>CAYNVA010000319.1:0-19086 GCA_964400575.1 uncultured Thermodesulfobacteriota bacterium
TCATCGACCTGAGTTTCAACGCTCATAACAACTCCTTTAAAAATAGTCTTTGATTAAATGTGCGACTAGAGGACATCCATGAATAAATAAATTGCGGCCCCGCCCACCCCAGCATTAAATCTTTTCAATCAAAAACAGCCCCTGGGGGAAAAAGGAGTCAAATCCTTATCTTGACATTTCATGGTTGTTGCAAAAGCCCTTAATTCTTCCCCCGCCTTACTCCCGTATAATGATCCTGCCGGCCGGCTCTTCAAGCACCTCGCCGATCACCACCCCGGCAACGCCCCTGTCGTAAAGAGCTGCAAGCAGCCCGTCCAGCCCGTCATCGGCTATGGTTATAAACAGCCCCCCCGAGGTCTGCGGATCATAGAGGAGGTCCCGCAGCTCTGGGCCCGGCTGCGTCTCATAGATTACCCATGGTTCATAAAACGACCTGTTGCTGTGCGTCCCGCCCGGCACAAGACCCATGCCGGCATATGCAAGCGCTTCGGGCAGCAGCGGCAGCCGGGAAAGGTACAACACCAGGGCCTTTGTGCTTTCCCGGGCCATCTCTCTGGCATGCCCGATAAGACCGAATCCCGTAATATCGGTGCAGCCATGCACGTCAGCCGTGCGCATCGCCTGGGCGGCATTTTTATTCAGGGCAAGCATCGATTCAGTTGCCGCCTGCACCGCTGCCTCGGATGCCATGTCAGCCTTGAGAGCCGTTGCAATAATGCCGGTGCCAAGCGCCTTGGTCAGGACAATTTTGTCTCCGGCCCGGGCGCCCTGCTTGGTGAGCACGCGGTCGGGATGCACGATGCCCGTAACAGCAAGGCCGTATTTCACCTCAAGGTCATCTATGCTGTGGCCCCCGACCAGCGGCACGCCGGCCTCGGCAAGCTTGTCCATGCCCCCGCGCAGAATATCTTTCAAAATGCTGCTATCGAGCTTCTCCAGCGGGAACCCCACCAGATTGAGCGCGGTGATGGGCTCGGCGCCCATGGCGTAGATGTCGCTCAGGGCGTTTGCAGCGGCAATCATCCCGAAGGTATAGGGATCATCAACGATGGGCGTGAAAAAATCCACCGTCTGAACCAGCGCCGTGTCATCATTTAATTTGTAGACGGCGGCATCGTCCGGGTCTTTCAGCCCAATGATAACATTGGGATTTTCAACCGGATGCAGGCCGCAGAGCAGATCGTCCAGGGACCCCGGACTGAGCTTGGCAGCTCAGCCGGATTTGTGCGACTGCAGGGTCAAACGAATTTTATCGCCTGTCATGCTAGGCCCTCATAACAAAAGGTTTTCAGCGCGTCATGGAGCACCTTGATGCCGAAGGTGAGCTGCCTGATGCTCGTGCGCTCGTTGTGGCCGTGAATGCGGTCGATGGCGTCGATGGAGGGCTCCATCTGCACGCCGTAGCAGGGAATGCCCAGCTCACGGAAAAACCGCGAGTCGGTTGCCCCGGGTGACATATAGGGGAGCATGCGCGCTGTGGGATCAGTGCGGGTAAAGCTGTGCTCCAGCACACGGTAAAAATCAGTGTCGCAGGGCGACTCGGATGCAAGGGTCCCCGTCATTTCAATAGAGTAGTCGCCGCAGCCATGCGTGTCAAGAATTGCTGCAAGCGTTTTTTTGAGCTGCTCGGGCGTTTCTCCGGGCAGGATGCGGCAGTCGACCTCGCAGTAACACTGCCCGGGTATGACATTTGTTTTACTGCCGCCGGCAATCAGCGTGGGCACTGCCGTGTTTTTCACCAGTGCCGCAATAATGCGCCGCAGCACCGGCTCGGCAATACGCTCAAGCACGGCCTGGCACCGGTCAGGATCAAGAAGCCCTGCGCAGTCGGCTTCCGGCATGAACTGCTGCACAGCTGCAAAGCCGCGAAGAAATTTTTCAACAGGAGCTGTTATTTTTACCGGAAACCGGTGATCAGCCAGGGCCTGCACAGCACGGGCCATGGCAACAACGCAGTTATCATCATGGGGCACTGAAGCATGGCCGGGCCTGCCCCTGAAGGTGATCCGCGTCCAGCAGGCCGCTTTTTCAGCCACCTGGCACAGGTACATGGTGCGTGCGCCGTTTGAAAACCCGAGGCCCATCCCTTCGTTGACGACATAACGCGTGCGCAGCTTGTCGCGGTGATGCTGCAAAAGCCATTGCGCGCCCCATGTGCCGCCGACCTCCTCGTCTGCGGTGGCAACATAGAGTATTTTCTTTTCAGGCTCAAGGCCCTGCCGTTTCAAAAGCACGAATGCCATGAGCTCCATGATCCCGAGCGACTTGCAGTCCATGGCCCCGCGGCCCCAGATCTCGTCGCCGATCACGGCGCCGGAGAACGGGGGATGCAGCCACTTGTCGGCCTCTGCCGGCACGACGTCGATATGGTGCAGCAGCAGCACATCAGCTGCAGCGCCAGAGCCTGCAAAGACCGAGATGAGGCTGCCCCGTCCCGGCGCTGACTCGAAAACCTCGCAGGCAATGCCCTCCCGCTCAAGCACCTCTTTGAGAAAAACCGCTCCGGCGGTTTCATTGCCCGGCGGATTGGTGGTGTTTATCTGAAGATATTTGCTCAAAAGCTCTGTTGCTTCCCGCTCAACAGCAGGCCAGTCAATTGTAGAATTCATACCTCACCAGAATTTCTTTTGCATAGGTGTATTTAAAAATCCGAAATCGGCAATCCAAAATCCAAAATTAACTGAGCGCTCCCTCAAGCCGCAGCAGTTCCCGCTTGAGCCCCACACCACCGACAGCTGAAAATCCACCCAGCCCCCCGTCCTGGCGTATGACCCTGTGGCAGGGGATGATGATGGGAAAGGGATTGCTTCCAAGGGCCGCTCCTACCGCACGCATGGCCCGGGGGCTGCCGATTTTCCGGGCAAGCCAGCCATATGTCCGCACCTGGCCGCAGGCAATGGCGCGTGTGGCCTGCCAGACCTTTTTTTGAAACGCTGTTGCACGGGAAAAGTCAAGGCGGCAGTCAAAACAAGGCATTTCCCCGTTGAAATATCTTTGAAATTCGCGAACCACCTCTTTGAAACAGCTGTCTTGGCGGCGCATGCCGGGATAGTGGCCGGCCATGCGGTCAAGCACGGCGCCGCGGTCAGGCTCGGGCAGATAAATACGTTGCAATCCTGCAGTTCCCTGCACAATACCGCACCATCCATAGGGGGTCGGGAAACATGTGGCCACAAGCTCAATCATAATAACCTATTGACAAACAAAGGGATTTTTATTAGTATGACAACTTCTAAATTAAGGAAATCAACTACCATTCTCTAAAAGGAGTCTTTCATTGGCAAATCACAAATCAGCTCTCAAGCGTCATCATCAGAGTCTTGAAAACCGTGAGCGTAACCGGTCTACCAGGTCACGCATGAAAACCGCTGTCAAGGCAGCCATTGAGGCTGTTGAAACCAAGGATGCCAATGCCGCAGCCGCCCTGAGCAGCGCTGTTTCCGTTGTGGCAAAGTCGGCATCCAAGGGGCTCATTCATAAAAATACCGCGGCCCGCAAAATTTCCCGACTCACGAAACGCGTCAACGCCGCACTTCAGTCAAAAGCCTAAGCACGCAATTCCGGTAGCCGCAGCAGCAGCCGTTCAAGCACGATACGGGCATCTGCCCTGCTTGACTTGCTCAGACTGTTTGCCTGAAATATTTCCTCAAATACCATGCCCAGACGTTCAGCGGGCCAGCTTCTGGCCTGCTGCATAACGCCACGCACGACAAACTCCGGCAACCGCAGCTGCTGGCCGATACGGGTTGATGATGCACCCTGATCAAGCATCAGCCGGGCGGTGCCGATCAGCCTGAACTGCCGGGCGATCATTTTCAGGACCACCAGCGGATGCACCCCTGCACCCAGAATGCCCCCGAGCAGCTCCAGTGACTGTTCAAGCCGGCCCTGCCCCACGGCGTCGACCAGATTAAATATTGTGCCCCTGCCCCCGCCACAGACCACCTCATCGACATCTGCCGCCTCGACTTTTGTGCGCTCGCCGCAGTACAGGGCAAGCTTCTCAACTTCACCCGAAATGGCCTGCGCATTCTCCCCGAGAATGGCGCCGCAATAGGCCAGAGCGTCAGGGGAAATGGTTTTGCCGAGGTGCGCAAGCTGCGATTGGACAAACAGTGCTACCTGTTTATCACCCCTGGGGTTCTGAAAGGCAAAAGCCGGGCCGAATTTTTTCAGGGCCTCAAGCCGCGCTTTGTCCTTTTTATCCTTTTCATCAAGCGGAAGGATAAAAACAAGGCAGCATGAGTCCGCAGGCTTTTTGAGGTACGGCGTGAGCATATCCCACTGGGGCTGCTTGAAATGGTGTGCCTGCCGCACAATGACAAGTTTTTTCCGGGAGAAAAATGATATGGTGCGCACGGCCTGCAGAATATCGCCCGGCCCCTGGCTCTGCGCGTCCAGCTGCCTGACATCAAGCCCGGCAGGCCCCGCAGGGAATAGCGCTGCGGCAACCAGGCGTATCGCCTCCTCGATAGAGGGCCCGTTGTCACCGTAAAAAAAATAAAGGGGAGCAACGACTCCCCCTGCAATGGTTTTTTTCAGGTCGTCGACGGTCATTTAAAAACCCATCATCATGCTGTCATGCACCCGCTCGGCAAGGTCTGCGGCTATCTTTTGCAGCGCTATGCGCTTGGATGCTTCAGAGGCCTGAACATCATCGCTAAAAACGGGAAAGTCTTCGCCGTGGCGCATGCCTTTGCGCTTCCAGAGCACCTTGCCCGTCGTGCGCTCCTCGAGCTGCAGATCCACCACCATCTGAATAATATACTCAAGGGCCTTGTCATCGCTGCTATAGGCCAGAGAACTCTGCTTCAGGCTGCGCACCGTGCCGTACAGGATCACATCCGCGTCGTTCGGGCCTGCCATCTGCAGCTTGCGGCTTTCAATAAACTCATTCATGAAGGCATTGGTGAAAATCTTTTCCGCTTCGGGCTCGAAGGTTTTATTTTTGAAATACGGTATGGCAATCGTTTTCACATGCGCAAGAAGCGGGTTGTCAAGCCGTGCCCGGTGATAGCCGCAGCCGGCACATGCCATGCTCACAAAGCCGATAAAAAAGAAAATGCTGAATTTTTTCACGTCACACCTCACTTGCAACTTTTAAAGAATTACGGTTTTTGAGAAAAGAAGCCAAGAAACAGAAGTCAGAATTCAGAATAAAAAATCAAAACCAAATTCTTTTCTACTGGCTCATGTTTTCTTGCTTTTTTCTTCACCTTCTGGATTCTGGCTACTGTATTCTGACTTCTATTTTTTTCTTCTGACTCCTGGATTCTGTCTTCTGGTTTTATGCTCCCCATTACTTCACGACAATGCTGACCAGTTTTCCCGGCACAACAATGACTTTCTTGATCTCCCTGCCGCTCACCCATGGGGCGACCTGCTCGCAGGCAAGGGCCTGCTGCTGCAGGCTTTCTTCCGGGGCGTCGGCTCCGGTTATGATTTTGCCGCGCAGTTTGCCATTGACCTGAATGACGATCTCCACCTCATCTTCTCTGGCAATCTCAGGATCAAAGTCCGGCCAGGGTAAATGCATGATGTTTGCCCGGCTGCCCATCAGGCTCCAGAGCTCTTCGCATATATGGGGCACCATGGGCGCCAGCAGCAGCACAACTGCCTGCACAGCCTCTTTGAAAGCAGCTGCGCGGGCGGGATCCCCGTCATCCTTGAGGTCAAACTGGTAGAGGTGGTTCAAAAGCTCCATCACGGCGCTGATGGCAGTGTTGAAATGGAAACGCTTGTCAATGTCCTCGGTCACCTTGCGGATAGTCTGATGGGTTTTGCGCCGCAGCGCCTTCACATCGGCATCGGGAACAAAACACGCAGAGCCGGGTGAGCTGCGCCTGATCACGTCCATATGCTCAACGGCTATGCGCCAGACTCGCTGCAAAAAACGGAAGGAGCCTTCGACGCCCTTATCGCTCCAGGCAAGATCAAGCTCCGGGGGGGCTGCAAACAGGCAGAAAAGCCGTGCCGTGTCAGCGCCGTATTTGCCGATCAGCAGCTCTGGATCGACAACATTTTTGCACGATTTTGACATTTTCTCAATGCGGCCCACCTGCGCAGCGCCGCCGCATTTCCTGCACGCGCCGTTGTCGGCTTCCTCGGGGAAAAGCCAGCCGCACTTTTCGCACCGGTAGGTTTCCATGCATACCATGCCCTGCGTGAGCAGATTTACAAACGGCTCGTCAACTTTCACGAGGCCGAAGTCCCGCAGCACTTTGGTGTAAAAACGGGAATACAGCAAATGCAGCACGGCATGCTCAATGCCGCCGATGTACTGATCAACGGGCATCCAGTAGTTGACCCGGTTGGTATCCAGCATGCCCGTGTCAAAGTCAGAGCAGGTATAGCGCGCAAAATACCATGATGACTCAACGAATGTATCCATCGTGTCGGTTTCGCGGCGGCTGGGCTTGCCGCATGTCGGGCAGGCCACGTTCACAAACTCCGGCACACCGGAAAGTGGAGAACGGCCCAGCACCTCCAGTGATACCGTCTCTGGCAGCAGCACAGGCAGGTCTTTTTCAGGCACCGGCACCGTGCCGCAGCCGTCGCAGTAAATCATGGGAATGGGCGCGCCCCAGTAGCGCTGACGCGAAATGCCCCAGTCCTTGAGCCGGTAATTTATGGCCTTTTTGCCTAGTCCTGTTAATGCAAGATGCGCGGTGATTCCACCTTTGGCCTCTTCATTTGAAATACCGTTAAACCCCTCTGAGTTGACCATGATGCCCCCGTCCACATAGGCGCAGGCCATGGCCGCAGGATCAAGTGTCTGGCCCTCGGGCTCAATAACCACCTTGATCTCAAGGCCGTATTTTTTGGCAAATTCAAAGTCCCGCTGATCATGGGCCGGCACTGCCATAACCGCGCCCGTGCCGTATTCCATAAGCACGAAATTGGCAACATACACAGGCATGCGATAGCCCGTGACCGGGTTTATGCAGTGGCTGCCGGTGAAAACGCCCTCTTTTTCAAGGTCATCGGAGCAGCGGACGATCTTGTCCTGTTTGAGTGTCTTCTCAATGAAGGCTTTTACCGCTGCCGCCTGCGGCGTATCCTTTGACAGGCTTATGGCAAGGGGGTTTTCCGGCGCCAGACTCATGAACGAGGCGCCGAAAAGCGTGTCGGGCCGCGTGGTGAAAACGGTTATTTTTCTGTCGGTGTTTTCAATCGGGAAGTCGATCTCCGAGCCGTAGCTGCGGCCGATCCAGTTGCGCTGCATGGCAATGACCCGCTCGGGCCAGCCGGTGAGCTTCTCGAGGCTGTCCAGCAGCTCATCGGCATACTGCGTGATGCGAAAAAACCACTGCTCAAGCTCCTTCTGCTGCACCCCGCTTTTGCAGCGCCAGCACTGGCCGCCCTCGACCTGCTCATTTGCCAGCACGGTCTGGCATGAGTCGCACCAGTTTACCTGTGACTTCCTGCGGTAGGCCAGGCCCTTCTCCCACATTTTAATAAAGAGCTGCTGCTCCCATCTATAATAGTCAGGTGAGCAGGTGGCAAGCTCGCGGTCCCAGTCATAGCTGAACCCGAGGCGCTTGAGCTGAGCCTTCATCGCGTCGATATTAGCATAGGTCCATGCGGCAGGATGGGTCTTGTTGCTGATGGCTGCATTTTCAGCAGGCATGCCAAAAGCGTCCCAGCCCATGGGGTGCAATACATTGTACCCGCGCATCATTTTGTAGCGGGCCACAACGTCGCCGATCGTGTAGTTGCGCACATGGCCCATGTGGATGCGGCCTGACGGGTAGGGAAACATCTCGAGCAGATAATATTTTTCCTTGCCGGTATCCTCACCGACCTTGAACGTCTTTGTGTCGTCCCAGTATTTCTGCCACTTTTCCTCGATGGCATGCGGCGTGTACGCTGTGGTGTCCATGCGATGCGGGCCTGAAAATAGAAAATTCAACTGTATAAGAATACTTTAGTTTTTGAGTTTTTGATTTTTAACACAGATTGCCGGGGGTAGCAAGACAAACTGTCCGGCCAGCAGCAGTACGTGTTGAAAATCGCGAGTTTTGCTTTGCCTAAGAAAACTTTTTGTCATATACTGTGTTATATAAATAGTGTGTTGTTGCCTGTTTCCAGACAATAAAGAATATCAATTACTACTGCAGAGGAGGAAATTTTATGAACACAAAAAAACTGGTCTGGTGTTGTGCCGCTGTTGCCCTGCTGATGCTTTCGGGGTGTAAGCCGGTTTATGAAAAACGTATTCAGGGCACCTGGAAAGTTGACACCTATTTTTATAACAATGTCGATGACACTGCTGACTTTTTAATTCTCCAAGAAGATTATACCATTACATTTTACGAAAATAATGATTTTGTCGAAGAATATAATGCTCTCAAATTATTGCCGGTCACCAATACCGGCACCTGGGTAATCGAAAAAAAACCGAATGGGAAAATAGGTGAATATCAGCTGCGGTTGACTGATGATGGTGTCAGGATCTTCGATATAAAGAAAATATCAAAAGACGAAATCGATATATACCGCGAAATTGGCGACGGCAACAATCAAGAGTTTTCACTAGAGCCTGTGCCTGAATAACAACAAGCGCAGGCGGAACGCATAGGGCCTGTAACAGGCTCCTTAAGTTTTGCATAGAGATGCGGCGTCTGAAGGTGTATCCCTCAGACGCCGTTTTTGTTGTGTCACGGGCTGCAGCTGACCTTGCAAGCCGGCCGCTGGCTTCAGTGCGCCGCAGGCGCAAGGCACCGGTCGGCTGCCTCGGCAAAGCGGGCAAGTGTTGCCATCATTGCGGCGAATTTGTCGGGCTTCAGCGACTGTATGCCGTCGCTGACCGCATGCTCGGGATGCGGGTGAACTTCAATGAGCAGTCCGTCGGCGCCTGCTGCAATGGCGGCATAGGACATGGGCGCCACAAGCTTCCAGTGGCCCGTTCCGTGGCTGGGGTCGACAACCACGGGCAGATGCGTGCGGAGCCGCAGCAGTGGCACGCAGCTGAGATCAAGGGTGTTGCGCGTGGCGGTTTCAAAGGTGCGGATGCCGCGCTCACAGAGTATGACCTTGCTGTTGCCGGCCGATAAAATGTATTCTGCAGACATGAGAAATTCCTCTATCGTGGTCATCATGCCGCGCTTCAGCAGCACGGGCTTGTCGATTTTGCCGAGCTCCTTGAGCAGGGCGAAATTCTGGACATTGCGCGCCCCCACCTGCAGAACATCGGCATACTTGCAGATAATGTCAATGTCTGAAGGCTTCATCACCTCGGTCACGATGGGCAGCCCGGTTTCGTCGCGGGCATTGCGCAAAAGAATCAGCCCTTCCTCTTCCATGCCCTGAAAGCTGTAGGGCGATGTGCGGGGTTTGAATGCGCCTCCCCGCAGCATGGTAGCGCCTGCAGCCTTCACGGCTTTTGCCGTCTCAATAAGCTGCTCCTCGCTTTCCACGGCGCAGGGGCCGGCGATCACCACCACGCTGCGGCCGCCCACACTGGTGCCGTTTCGGACCGGTATGACGGTCTTCTCGGGCTTGACCTCAAGGCTTGCAAGCTTGTAGGGCTGGAGAATAGGCATGACATTCTCCACGCCCGGCATGTTCTCCATGGCCTGCAGCTTTTCCTTGCCGCGGCTGCTCCCGACAGCGCCGATAACGGTGCGCTCTGTGCCCTGAATAACATGGGCGTGGAACCCCAGTTCCTTGACCATGTCAACCACCTCCTGAAACTGCTGCTGCGTTATGTCTTTTTTTAAAACGATAATCATTGTCTTTGCCTCCTGTGCGTATTAATAAATAAAAAAAGAGCCGCGGATGGATATCCATGGCTCTTTGAAATGTGCGCTTATTTTAAATGGCCATGGACACCGCTTTTCTCTGCCCATGACCCTGATACACGCTGTATCAGGCCCCACCGGCAGAGGGGCTAAAACTAAAATAAAACCAGAAAAAGCGGCTGATAAATGACTGTCTCATGACCTTGCTGTATGCAGCTAAAAAGTTTTCAATATTTTTTATGAACTTAATTTGTATCTTCATTATAAATCAATCTGCTATTTTGTCAAGCAAATTCACTATCGCGTACCAGCTCAGCTCCAAGGTGCAGCAGCCCGTACTTAATCCAGCATTCACAGAATTATTGAAAAATTATGGGCAGTTCCATTTTTCCCCCGAAAATTACGTCATTCCGGCTTGCCCGGAATCCTTTTCCGAAGAGTTATTAATTTATTAATCTTGCTCCAGTTGTTCCCCTCCCCCAACATAATCCTTGCATATAATTATATAAGCATTATTATAGCAATATGGATAAAATAATATTTACCTGGGATGATCGTAAAGCAGCCGACAATCTGCGCAAGCACGGTGTTTCATTCGAAGAAGCTGCCACCGTATTTATGGATGAAAATGCCAGACTTTTGCATGACCCTGACCATTCCAGTGATGAAGACCGTTTTATTCTTCTTGGATTAAGTTCAGTCATTCGTTTGCTTGTTGTCTGCCACGCGTACAGAAGGGATGATCTGGAAATACGAATCATTTCATCTCGGAAAGCAAATAAACAAGAAACCAAACAGTACAGAGGTTTTATATGAGAAAACAGTACGACTTTTCAGAATCAGTAAAAAACCCTTATGCAAAGCACCTTAAAAAGCAGGTAACGCTGCGGCTGGGCGCCGATGTCGTCGCATATTTTAAATCGCTGGCGGCGGAGACAGGCGTGCCGTATCAGAATCTGATTAACCTCTATCTTCAAGACTGCACCCGATCATGCAAGAAGCTCACGTTGAAATGGGCATCCTGAAAAATATGAATTGGATTTGCCGGTCATTTTCAGTGTGATTAAGCAGCCCGGCACCGTCTACTTCAAAAAAAGCGCCTCACTTGGCAATTTAATCGGTGGCTGTTGTACTAATTAATCTCCATCGTCCGGAACGAAAGAGTGTTACCCTGTTATTTTTGAAATCTCTGTCATAATTAGCTGTGTGCACATGTATGAACCAGTTTGAAACCACCAAAGCTTTATTTGAAAAAATGTACGGTTCTTTGCCGATGCCTGTGTTTTTATTTGATAAAGCCAACAGGATCATACGGGCAAACGATGCGTTTCTGCAGCTTATAAAAAGAAGCAGAGATGAGCTTGGGCAGCTTACCTTCAGTGAATGCCTCAAGGCGATTGGGCCTTTTCTCGATGCCGCAGAGCTTGCGTCCGCACAAGCAATTGCAGCCGGCATTTCGGACAGCACAACCAGTAAAATCTCGTATGTAGAATATCACCAGCAGTATCTCTCCCATGCTATCTGCAGAGACGGAGCCACAATCCCCATACAGTTTGATCATGTAAATCTCACCAATGAGCAGGGGCAGTTCGAAGGCTGCATGATTCTTGTCACCAATCTGAGCAATTTCTACTGCGAGCGCGAGGAAAAAAAGAAGCTGCAACTTGAGAATGAAATCTTGAAAAAGCAGCTTGCGGGCAGGCCCGTTGACAATGCCCTGGTGGAGCAAAAAAAACTCGAAGAGGAATTGCGCGAGGCAAAGAAATTTCTTGAAGATGTGCTGGAGTCCTGCGGCGACGGCATTATGATTGCCGACGGCAACGGCCAGCTGATCAGAGTCAATCAATCGTTTGCCGCCATGCTCGGCAAGACAAAAGAGGAGCTGATCGGCATGCTGGCCCCTGAAGTAGGCGCCTGGCATGACGGCACGTTCCAGGCGACCTCCGGAGAAATGGTAACCATTGATGATGCCTACCGGGAATATATGCTCAGCCAGCTTGATGCGCTCCGGACTCTGGGCGCCGGCGAAAACCTGCACAACTGGGACTTTTATGCCCATCATGCATCAGGCGGGCTCGTTCCCCTTGAGTTCACCGCAACCGTGTTGCGAAATGCAGACGGCAGCATCACGCACATTATCTGCTCGGCGCGCGATCTCGCGGGCAAAAGGAGAGCGGAGCGTGAGCTGCTCGAGACCAAAGAATTTCTCCAGCGGGTTTTCGAAACGTCCTATGAGGGCATTTTCGTCTCCGACATGAATCAGGAATGCGTCATGGTCAACAGCGCGGTCGAAAAGATAACCGGCTACGCTCCTGATGAATTTATCGGAAAAAGGTTTGCCGATGTCGTCGAGGGTGAGCAGGTCCCGCCGGATATCAGGCTCGAGCGCATGCAGCTGCTTTTTGAGACGGGACGCCTGGTATTTGAAACGTATTTCAAGAGAAAAGACGGCGAAATCGTGTACATCGAAAACGGCATTGCACTCACCCGCGATCAGAATGGCCAGTTCATTATGGGCGTGAATATCATCCACGATATAACCGAGAGGAAGAAAGCTGCCAAGGCGCTGCAGGAGGCCTATCAGTTCCGCAATCGGTTTTTCACCAATATCACCCATGAGTTTCGCACCCCGCTGACCCTTGCGCTCGGGCCTCTTGAAGAAATACTGCGGGGAGAATTCGGCGCCCTCGGCAAGCCCCTGCACGACCAGCTGCAAATCGTGCTGCGCAACTCCCGGCAGCTTTTGAAGCTGGTGAATCAGCTGCTTGATTTCAGCCGTCTGGAGGCAGGCGAGAAAACCGTGCTGCTCGAACAGCGGGACGTGAAAGCATTTGTCGGCGCCGTGCTTGACTCCTTTTCCAACATTGCGCACAGAAAAAAGATCACGCTGGATTTTACGACCGGCGATGATATCGGGATAGTGCCGGTCGATCCCGGCAAGATGGAAAAGGTTTTGTTCAACATCCTGGGCAATGCTTTTAAATTCACCCCGGACCGGGGCAGCATTCATGTAGGTGTTGAAAAGGTGCGGCACATCGCGCCGGGGGAAACCGCCGTAAGCAAGCATGAAGCGGCGCAGGCGGCATCATTTGGCGAAGGGGAGTTTATACGGATCGCGATCCAGGATACGGGGATCGGCATCAGGCCGGAGCATCTTACGCAAATTTTTGACCGGTTCAAGCAGGCCGGCGAAAGCTTTTCCCTGGAGCAGGGCGGCACAGGTATCGGCCTTGCCCATGCCCGTGAGCTTGTAAATATCATGGGAGGAATTATTGCCGTCAAAAGCGACTATGGCAAGGGGGCGACGTTTTCCGTATACCTGCCGGCAGTGCGAGAGACGGCTGCAGACAGCATCGAGCCCGGCAGGGAGCATGCGTCGTTGACCCTGCAGCCTGAAATTGAACTCTCCGATGTGGAGCAGGCGGGGAAAACTCACGCCGATCATATAACCGGGTCGAAACCGGTCGTGCTTATCCTGGAGGATAATGCGGATATGCAGGCCTATATTATCGGCATCGTTTCCCGGGATTATGATTATATGGCCGTAAACAACGGCAGGGAAGGCCTTAAAAAAATCAAGTTGCATGCGCCCGATATTATCCTCTGCGACATTATGATGCCGGAAATGAACGGCTATGAGTTCATGCAGCACGTCAAGGCGGACCGCGCCTGCCGGGCGATTCCCTTTATATTTCTGACTGCAAAGGCCGACACGGACATGAAAGTAGAAGGCCTGGAGGCGGGGGCCGATGATTATATCGTGAAGCCCTTTAATTCCCTGGAGCTTTTGGCAAGGATCAAATCACTTCTCAGGCTGCGGGAGCTCATGAGCGCGAACGCAGCGCAGGAGCGGAAAATAAACGTCCTTACGCAAAAGGTGCAGGAAAAATATGCCTATGGCAACATTATCGGCAACAGCCCTGCAATGCGCAACATCTACCAGATGCTTGAGTCCATAAAAGACAGCGAGGCAACCGTGCTGATCACCGGCGAGACGGGCACGGGCAAGGAGCTTATCGCAAACAGCATCCACTACAACAGTCCCCGCAAAGACAGCCCAATGGTTTCAATCAACTGCGGAGCAATTCCCCGGGAGCTGATGGAACGGGAGTTTTTCGGGCATGTAAAGGGCGCCTATACGGGTGCAACGGAGAACAAAAACGGGTATTTTCAAGAAGCCGACGGCGGGACGCTGTTTCTGGATGAGATCGGCGAGATGGACAAGGACTTGCAGGTAAAGCTGCTGCGGGTACTTGAGCGGGGAGAGATCATGCGGGTCGGAGACTCTGCGCTGCGAAAAATAAATGTGCGGCTGATCGTGGCCACAAACATGGATTTGCATGCCCGGATTCAGCAGGGGCAATTCAGGTCTGATCTGTTCTACCGCATCCATGTGCTTCCAATCCATATACCGCCCCTGCGCGAGCGCACCGAGGACATCCCGCTGCTGATCGAACATTTTCTCAACCATTACAGAGCAAAACTCAAAAAGAATATCCCGTTCTTTGCGGAAAAAGAAATGAAGCTGTTCATGAACTATTCATACCCGGGCAATGTCCGGGAACTGCAGCATATTATCGAGCGGTTCTGCCTGCTGGGAAGCAATGCCGGAAACCTGTTCGAACCTCAGGCAAAAGAGGTTCTGCCGGCAGTGCCGGATATTTCCCGTGAAGAGGTTTTTAGCGGTAAAGATCCTTTTAAAAAAGTCCGCGAGCAGGCTGAAAAGAATATTATAATGCAGGCCCTGAAAATCTGTAATAACGACTACCGGCAGGCAGCAAAAAAGCTCAACATCAGCCTTTCTTTATTGTATTCTAAAATAAAAAACTATGGTCTCAGAGCATAATCATTCTTTTGTTGTCTGGAAAAGAAATGGGCTTTTCCGTTTTCCTGGAAACAGGAAAAGTTGTCTAAAGTAAAATAATATAGTTAAATCAAAAGGTTAAAAGAAGCATCCTTGCCTCCCGTTTCAGAATTTAAGAAAAAATCTTTTGCCCTTACCGAAGTCATTCTTCCCCGATAGCATCTAACCTGTTGTAAAGCCACTGCATATATTTTTTAAATCTATTTGGCATCATCCTTGTAACAGTTGGAATGGTAATTTACTGGGCCTAGAGCAATTAACTTAATTTTGTAACCGAAAATCAAAACACGGTTGAGTGCATTGGCTTTAGAGCTTGCTCTATTGCCTGTCATTCCCGCTTGACGGGAATCCCTTTTGGCGTACGGAAAAATGATTCCGGACAAGCCGGAATGACTGAGGTGCGTGTTTCTCGATACCATAGAAATAATGGTTATAATAATTTGTTAAATAGCTCTAAACCTGAAAAATTACTTCTGCATGCACAAAATAACATGCGGTGTGAACCTGCATACAGAGAACAAATGCAAATGGGGCACATGATCCGCCTTATCCATGTATCAGACCACGAAGACAGAATAGCTATAAAAAACACCAACGGCTCAACGCTGAATTGGAAAATACATCCCGGCCAGGTTGTATACGAAGGGCCTTCTACAGGCTGGCTGCGCATTGACCCAATGGAAGGAAAGCTGAAAAGCCGGGAGCATACACTGATCACAATACGGGTTGAAGCAGCAAACCTTGACCCCGGCCTGTACAGCGCGGTCATTCCCATAGGGACGAATTTTGGAATAAAAAAAATATCGCTGGTGATGCTTATACCCTTTGAGAGCAGTGAAGGCAGCAATGTCAGGAGAAGTCACATTATAAGTGATACCTATGAAAAATTTAGCTGAGGGGCTGGGACCTTATCCATTCCTACTCCCGCGGGCATTTCAACCGATGGGAACATTTGGGGTCAAATCTTTATCTTGACAAATTGCTCTTAAGACAATGATGAAATGTCAAGATAAAGATTTGACCCCGATGCCTTCCGATGCCCCATTCTAGTATTGAAACAATTTCATTACGGGGAAGAAAAGAGGTCATCTTCATATGTCATATTGAACAATCTGGCGAAGAAAATATTTTAACTGATATGACATATACCGATGCCCCCTCTGCATCCGGCTTTGTCACACATTTTTTTTATACGGAGAACGTTCTAATAGAGTCTAACAAAGCATAACAAACAGCACAAAGGGGAGGGGAAATATGATGCAGTTCATTTTTGCTTCAAAACGAAAAACAAAGTGTTATATGGACGCTCGACAGAACCTGTTGAGCAGGTTTTTTGTCCTGCTGGTTTTGACTGCTTTTATTGCAGCAGCAACCCCGGTCTTTGCTGCGCAACAGCAGGTGTGGTTTACCAGCCAGCACGGCACACAGGCTGCTTCAGAAATCCATCCCCTTCAAACAACAGAAAAAACCCAGCAAAAGGTCTCTTTTCAGTCAATGGCGTTGTACGGATATTTTGCAGATGTTGAAAAAAAAGGGCAGAGTTTTATGCGCGTCCGGCTTCCCGGCGGAGGGGTCTCTGGGGAAATCGGCAGCCCCGAGCTGCCCGTGTATGGAAAATTTATAGCTGTTCCGCAGGGTGCGCAAGTGCAGCTGATTATTGATAGTGTTGAGACTGAACCTGTTGATGGCGCCTATACAGTATTGCCTGTGCAACCCCCTGTGCCTGACACAGGCGCGCCGCCTCCTGAATTCACCATGGATAATGAAACCTACGAAACAGATGCATATCTTAATGAAACCGAGGTTGTTAAAATTACACAGGATGTCGTAGTCAGGGGAAAACGGCTTGTCTATGTAGTGTATCAGCCTGTCCTGTACAATCCTGCACAAAACAAAATCAAGGCGGCTTGGAGGGTAAACTGGCATCTGGAGTATGTTTTTCTGCAAAAAACAGCCGGTGCAGATTATGTAAGCCTGCCCTGGGAAAAAGACTTTGCAGATACAATGGGCAGTATGGTTTTAGATGCACTGCCGGCAACAAAGTCGGTTGAAGGAGGTCCAACTATTCAGGCCGCAGGGGATGCTTCGGAAGTTACCGGCAATGGCGCAGACTATTTGATTATCGTGCATGATGATTTTGTAGATGCAATTCAACCGCTTGTCGAATGGAAATTTCACAAAGGATATAAAGTTAAAGTAACAAAACTTTCCGAAATTGACTCTCAACTGCTGGCAAGAATCGCCAATGTGTATACTTTCAGCGGAGACAGGCGGGTAGAATCCAATGCTATAGCTGACATCATCAGGAGTTATATTCAGGGCATGTACAGCAAAACGCCGAGATTTCTGTACCTCCTGCTGGTAGGGGATGCCCAGCAGTTACCCCCGTATTACTACTCCTCGCATTCCAATGACAACAAGGACCCTTTTGGCACCCAATATATAGCTACCGACCTGTACTATGCATCGCTGGGGAATACTATGAGCGCGTACTTCTTCCCGGATGCCTATGTCGGCCGTCTTCCCTGTGCTAATGCTACAGAATGCAGCACCATGATCGATAAAATATTAACCATTGAAAAGACGCCTCCAGTTCTCAATGCCTATTATAATAATGCCCTTGTTGCGGGGCAATTTGAAGATACCGATATTAATGGAACAGAAGACAGAGTGTTTATTGAGACCACAGAGGGGGTAAAAGATTTTCTGGAAAACAATACAACCCGCACCTATTCGGTTGAAACAAGTTACATGGCGGATTCAACTGTTACACCCCGTCTTTTTAATAGCGATAGCATCTTGCATACAGGGCTAGATCCCTATACAAACAAAATAGGTTCCCAGCTATATCGCTCTGATGCAGATGCATTAACCACCATTGATAATGCAATAAATAACGGTGTCTGGCTTGTGCAGCATCGGGATCACGGAGGGGAGACGGGGTGGGGTACCCCGGCTTATGATATTGCACATGTCAATGGCCTTTCCAACGGAGTCAGGCTTCCCTGGGTTAACAGTATTTGCTGTTTAACCGGTAAGTTTGACCGGTACACTCTGGATACAGCCAATAATATCATTCCTTCAGATTGTTTTGCAGAGGCCTGGCTCAAAAAGCCAAACGGGGGAGCCTATGCCGTGATTGCAGCAACAAGGGTATCATTTACATGGAAAAATGATTATTTAACCCATGGCATCTATCAGTGTTTTAATCCATCGTATCTTTCAACGCTTGCCGGTTTACAGGGCTATGTTCAGAATATAAATCCATATGTTCCTGTCAATAATACTACCCCGGCCGGCACACACCTGGGCCAGATATTAACCTATGGCAAAATGTACTTATATGATCAGTGGCCCGAAACCAGCAGAAGGATGGAATTTGAATTATTCCATCTGTTTGGCTGCCCCGAGCAGGAGCCGCGTTTGGTTGCTCCGCGGGAATTTAAACTGGCAAATATTTCACGGACCTTTACCGGTTCCCAGATTGTTATAGATGCAACAGTTCAAGACAAGACGATTCTTTCACCGGCAGTTCCAAATGCCAGGGTGGCTTTTATTATTGACAGTGCGCAAACAGGAACAAAACTGTATACAGGCACTACCAGCAGCACGGGAACCATACATTGCGCCATTGCAACAAGCTTTGATACAAACGTGGAATGTACGGTAACACGCTCTGATTACCTTCCCTACCAGACCACGATGGAAAGCTCTGTTTTTATAACTGTATCTGAGCCTGCCGCCGGAGAGGATCTGCTGGTTGGTTCCTCAAAGACCATTACCTGGTCATCACAGGGATTCAGCGGCAATGTGCGGATACAACTGGGCATACCGAGTGGATCAGGATACACCTGGAATGACATTCCCAATGGATCCAGCACGGTAAATGACGGGCGCCATCCATGGACCGTGTCCGGAAGCCCAGCGGCAAACTGCGTAATCAGGGTAAGCTCCATTGCCGATCCGGATATTTATGGACAGAGCAAGCCTTTTGACATTGTAGCGCCTGCCCTGAGCGTAACACCGACCACATTAAATTTCAGCGCATCCCAGGGGGGGGCAAATCCTGCAACGCAGACATTCTCAATCACGAGTACAGGCGGGGGTACTCTGAACTGGACTGCAAGTGAAAGCTCTTCATGGATATCCGCGGTCAGTCCGGCAAGCGGTTCAATAACAACCGGGCCGGATACGGTTTCAGTATCTGTAAATACTACCGGACTGGTTGCCGGCACATATAACAGCACAGTTGCGGTTGGCTCAAACGGCGGATCAGCATCTGTTGCTGTCAACATTACCATTGCTAGCATCACAGTCACTTCACCTGAAGCAGATGAAGACTGGCAGGTGGGTACAACACACACCATTAGCTGGACATCCTCGGGGGTCAGCGGCAATGTGCAGATACAGCTGGGCATACCTGACGGGTGCGTGTACGATTATGATGCTATACTTATACCGGGGGGCACAAGCACGGCA
>CAYNVA010000320.1:0-12899 GCA_964400575.1 uncultured Thermodesulfobacteriota bacterium
CCTGAACCCTGAACCCTTCCTCTCCCCCGCTTACTTCACCAGGGTCAGTTTACCGGAGCAAGTTCCTATCAGTGCCCGGTAATCACCCTTGGCAAGCGCGAATCCGTCAATACTCACCTTTATTAACATGAACCGTTTGAAGAATACACGTTTGCTCAAAACGGCTATCTCACTGCTCTCCCATCGTACTGCCGTGTTTTCATCATACACTGTGCCGCTATTACCTATAACGAGCAGGCGTCGTGTTTTTTCTGATTCACCTAGAAACCAGCCCAGGGTCTTGGGTATGACTTTTACCGTGCAGTCCGGGCAGACTTCATTATAGAAGGAATCATTATCGTTGCAGTCCGGGCCCGCGGTGCAGTTATCACCGTAGCCGTCAGCGTCTTTATCGATGCAGCCAGCAGGCGTCGTGGTTGTGCTGGTCGTGTTGTCTGAAATTGTGGATGTCGTGGTGCCGCCGATAGTCGTGGTTGTGCTGGTCGTGTTGTCTGAAATTGTGGATGTCGTGGTGCCGCCGATAGTCGTGGTTGCCGGCACGGTTGTTGTAATTGGCGCTATCGTTGTGGTTGTCGCGGGCACGGTAGTCGTCACGGGCGTCGTGGTTGTTGTAGACGGCGGCTGTGACGTCGTTATCGTTGTGGAATTTTGCACACCAAAAACAGCGGTCACGGTCTTGTCGGAATCCCCGTTGTAGTATTCCACAGTGCAGGCCGTTCCTGTTGCCGTGTCACAGCCGCTCCAATAGCTGAAGTTATTCCCCCCGGCGCTCGCCGGCGCCGTCAGCGTCACCAAGACATACGTGCTGTACACTCTTGTGAATTGCGTCGCGCCATTGCCCTGCCCCAGGTTATCCACCGGTGAGACGGTGATCTCCACGCCGCTGGCGGGGTTGATCGATGCCACCGTAAGCGTGTGCTGCGTCCTGTAGATAGCACTTACGGGATAGACCGTCCCATAACCGGCCACCTCTATTGAACATGTTCTCCCCGTCACGCCGAGGTTCGCCCAAGAATCGAACTTCTTGCCTTCAAAGATGTCAGGCGCCGTGACGGACACCACCGTGCCCTTGTAATAGACTCTGTCGAACGGAGTTGTCCCATCCCCCAGCCCGCTTTTGTCCGCAGGGATGATGACCATCGGAACACCGGGCAAGTCATGGAAACCATCGTCCACAGCCTTGATTCTCACCGTACCCAGAGAAGTGTAATAGGCCACGACATCCCGGTAACTATTCATGGTCACGGTACAGCTTGTCGCATTCGTGGTGTCGCAGCCGGTCCATGCCACGAAGTAGTCCGAGACAACAGTGGGCGGCGCCACGAGGGTAACCGTAGTCCCACTCTCATAGAGACGGTCAAACTGTGTTGTGCCCCCAGTATCACCTCTGCGGTCTGGAATATCCACGGAAATCACTACTCCGGTAGGGGGGTACAGCCCCGAGGAACCGACGGTAAGCACATAATCATGGATGACGGAGCCGAACTCATACGCGCCGATATCAACAATCGAGCTGTTATCCCCATTGCCGTCATGGATTCTCCGGTGGCCATCACGATCAGTCACTGTCAGTTCCGCTGGGCTCGGATCATTTGTTCCCGCATCGATCATCGGCGAGTTTGCCAGGAGATGGTAGTCGCCTTGCAGCGAGTCTGCAAACAAGGGGTCGATGTCAAGGATTTGATGTTCATCGAGCGTCAAGGGCAATTGGCAATACACGCCTCCCGTGACGCCCGCATTGTAGCGGCTCCGAACAACTGCCGGTATTCCATCCCCGGTATAGTCGTTAGCTATATAGGCGTCCGGGCCTTTCATGGTTGTGGAATTTGAAATGAGATTTCCCCAGAAGATGTTGTTGTAGACATCACAGGAAGAGAGGTTGTCAGTAAGCGCCAGCCACAATCCGGCGCCACCCACTTTCACACAGTCGGAACAAACGAAACTGCCATCGGCCTCATTACCGGAGAAAGTGTTGTTGCCTATACTGGAACTCCATACATTTACCAGCGACATTCCAGCGCCGCTGGTTGACCTGTTCCCTGACAGAATGTTGTTGGTTACGGAGACTGTTACTTTCTGCCAGGGTCCATCTGCCCGGCTGCCTTTGACATAGAGCCCCCCCCCAGGGTAGCGTGCTGTATTGCCCGAGAATGTATTGCCATCAATTTCCACATTAGCATCTGATCGAAATTGCACCAGCCTTAACCCAGCGCCCTCTTCCAATGCAGTGTTGCCCGTGAACTGATTTCCACGAATTTTACCGCTCCAGATATCCTCCAGAGTTCCACCTGCACCTCCCCAACCAGTATTGTCTTGAAATGTGTTGTTCACCATGGCCCATGACCCCTTGTTGCCAAGTAATCCCCCGCCATAAGGTGCAAAATTCGAAAAAAAACCATTATTTTCGATAGTGACCGCCGCAATATAAGAAATATCTACCCCACCACCCTCCCAGCCACTATGGTTGTCCCTGAATTCATTGCCCCGGAGAATGATCGTGCAGTTGCTGCCGTACAGCCATGAATGCGAACCATCGACACTGATCCCAGCCCCGTCCCCTGAGATATGCTCGCGAAAAACATTCCCTTCCGCCAGAAAAGTCACAGCTGTACTTTTGCCCTCCATGTGTATCCCTGCACCTGTGCCGCAGTTGTCACAAACGCTATCTGTATCATTCCTCAAAAAGGTGCTGTTTTTAACCACGGCACTCCCGTTCGGGACCGAACCCAAAATGTACAAACCACCCCCTTCATATGCTTTGTTATCCTGAAATTCGCAGTCGGAAACCTGTATGTCTGGCGACCCGCCGAGAAACAAGCCCCCGCCAAACCCGCCGCCGCCACTCACCGAAGAAAAATTCGGATGGTCATTTGCAACAAAACGGCTGTGCGTTACCGATATCTTCCCCCCCGCCGAAACAATGCCCAGCCCGGAACCGTTGCCTGACTGGGCGGCGGCCCCATTGATAAATGATATGCCGTCGATGCCGATATCACCGGAACCGGCGGTTTGCGTTATGAGAAGCACCGATCCGGCGCTTGCCGCGTCAAGCACAGTATTGCTCGGGTCCACCGCCTTGTTGGCGCATCCAGGAAGATACCCTCCTTCCAGAGTCAAGGAATAGGGCTCGGCTGACGTGTAGCCGTAGATGCCGGCATAGGTCCCTTGTATGATCTTTATCGTGTCGTTTGCTGCATTGCTCTGCGCCGAAGCCAGGGCGCTTGTGAGTTCCGAGGGAGTGCCCACGCAGAATGTTTCGGCCGAGGCATTGACAACACCCCCGGCGAGGAAGGCCATAAACACAACACAAAGCGTTTTTGTCATTACTCCCCTCCTGTCAAGGTACATAACCACGGTTGTTTTGCTTTGCGGAGTATATCTCGAAATTAATTGGGTTGCGTAGAGAGCTGCCAGCCTCCTCGCATCCGTAAAGTCTATTTAGCCGCATGAGACATAAGCGCTCCATACATCCCATCTTCACAGCGTCACGCCGCCATGGCATGGGGAGCACCAACAATAATAAAAAAAAATGGTGGCCACAAAGCTCCAGTAAGACCTGATTCCGGATCCCCATTGATAGGAACTCGCTTTGAGATGGGCAGACTATAAAATGGGGGCGATTGTGTGTCAATATAAAATACGGCGCAAGATGTGGGATGCAGTTTGGGGGGCGGCCTGCGATGCTGATATAAACATCTTGCGGCGCGGCGGGCGCCTCTGATATGTGGTGTTATGTCAACCGCAAAGGCTGTTTTTGTGCGCACGCCTCACGGCAAGCCTTGATTTCTTAAAAATGGTTATCTCCAAAGCTGAACCTAAGAGAGTTTTTGACCTTATATGACAAAATGATCGGTTACACTGGTAGAAAACCCCTTCAAAAGGAGACCAGTAATGACCGAATTTATAACAACTGAAGATTTTCCTAAAAACGAAGCTGAATTTGATAAGAGATTCTCGACTGAAGATGCCTGTTTTGAATACCTGTTTAGCCGCACTGAATAAAAGCACGGAGAATACCGAATCATCAGTTTTTATTGAGTTTATGTTGAGAATGATTCTCAGCGCTGTTGCAGCACTTTCTACCCCCGAAGTTACCCCCGAAGTCACCCCCGAAGTCAACAAGCTGCTTTCTATCATGAAAGGCGATATGAGCCGTAAAGATATCCAGCAGAAGCTTGGATTAAAAGATGAGAAACATTTCCGCGAAGCCTATCAGCAACCGGCAGTTGCCGCGGGTCTTATTGAAATGACTATTCCCGATAAACCAAACAGCCGGCTGCAGAAATATAGAATCACTGCGAAAGGCATTACATGCGTTAAAGAAAAAAAATAATGTCCGCACATCCACGCCGCAAGCTGGGGGGATTGAGCCTTTCGTATTACAAAACATGTAAGCCGCCGGTGTGTTAATTTATCCAGTCCGAAAAATCCCTCGAAAAACTATCCTGCCGCACTATTACCCGCAATCAAGTAAGCTGTTTATCCATTGCGAAAAAACAACCTGAATGATATGTTTTTTTTTAAACGCTGTTTTTTTCAAAAACCCAGAGAGACCTTCTTAATGTTTCCTGATCAAATCCTGCAATTTCTGCTCAGCGGACTGACCATCGGCAGCATCTATGCGCTTATAGCGCTGGGTTTCACTATCATTTATAACACCACCGGCATTATCAATTTCGCCCAGGGCGAATTCGTCATGCTCGGCGGCATGTTCATGGTGGGCTGCACGCGCCTGCTAAACCTGCCACTGCCGGTCGGCATGCTCGTATCGCTCATGGCCGTCATGGCGGTCGGGGTGCTCATCGAGCGGCTCGCGATCAGGCCGGCGCGCCACAAGTCCATCGTCACGCTCATTATCATCACCATCGGCGTGTCCATAGCCCTCAAGGCAGGCACGGCTTTCTTCAGCAAGGACAGCTTCACGTATCCCCGGTTTCCCGGCCCCGAGTCTGTGGCGATCGGCAGCGCCTCTCTGCCGGGCCAGAGCCTGTGGATCATCGCCGCGGCGGGCTGCATCATGGCGGCCCTGTGGCTCTTCTTCCATTTCACCATCCGGGGCAAGGCAATGCGGGCCTGCGCAATCAACCGTGAAGCCGCCAATATCGTGGGCATAGACGTGGAGCGGATGTCGCTGCTTTCGTTCGGCTTAAGCGCCCTCATCGGCGCTGTGGCGGGCATCATGGTGACGCCTACGACGCAGATGGCCTGGTACCGGGGTACGGAGCTCGGGCTGAAGGGCTTCTGCGCCGTGATTCTGGGGGGGCTTGGCAGCAGCCCGGGCGCGGTCATTGGTGGTTTGCTGCTGGGGCTGCTGGAGACCTTCGGCAATTACCTTTTCTCAGGCTACCGTGATGCGATAGCCTTTTCAATTTTCCTGCTGGTCATATTCATTCGTCCGCAGGGAATTCTGGGGCGGAAATAACCGTAATGCACAAACGAAGCCAGCTCATACAATACGGGCTCTTTGCGGCCTTTATTATTGCCGTGCCCCTGGTGTTCCGGGGCAGACAGTCCTACTATGTCTCCATGCTGGCGATTGCGGGCATCTATTACATCGTGGCACTGGGCTTAAACCTGCTCCTGGGCTATGCCGGGCAGATATCGCTGGGGCATGCGGCCTTCTTCTCCATCGGCGCGTACACCACCGCCATACTCTCCACCCGCCTCGGATGGCAACCCGTAGCGGGCCTTTTGCCAGCTGTCGCAGTATCGGGCTTTGCGGCTTTTGTCATCGGCCTTCCCACGCTCAAGCTTAAAGAACACTATCTTGCCATGGCAACGCTCGGCGTGGGCCTTATCACCTATTCGCTCATCAAGGCCGATCCGGGCGGCATCACCGGCGGCGTCACCGGCATTGTTAATATTCCGCCGCTTGCCGTAGGCTCCTTCACCTTCGATTCCGACCGGTCGCAGTTTTATCTCATCTGGGCTGTGGCATTTCTCATCTTCGCCCTGAGTGTCAATATTATCGATTCGCGCATCGGCCGCGCCCTCATGGCCCTTCACAAAAGCGAAGTGTCGGCCAGCGTGCTCGGTGTCAATGTCTTCTCCTGCAAGCTTCAGGTCTTCGTGCTCAGCGGCATGTATGCAGGGCTTGGCGGGTTTCTCTATGCCCACTGCTCGCCCATGTACTATCTCAACCCCGACGACGTCTGCCATTTCGTGCTCTCCATAAAGCTGCTCACCATGGTGGTCATCGGCGGCATGGGCAGCATGTGGGGCACCCTGCTGGGCGCGGTAGGCCTGTCGATTCTGCCGGAAGTGCTGCGCCTGCTCGGGAGCCTTCTGCATGGGGTGAACACCACCGATATCGAGATGGCCGTCTACGGGCTTATCCTTGCAGTGATCATGATCGCCTCGCCACGGCAGCGGCTTAAGAAGCTGCTGGGCCTTGATAAACCGAGGCGGGTCGAGCCTCCGAAAGACGGGCAGGAGTAGGCCATGGCGCATCTGCAGGTGCAGGGGTTGCATAAAACCTTCGACGGCATCACGGCTGTAAACGACTTGTCCTTCGAGGTGCAGCGCAACGAAATTTTTGCCATCATCGGCCCGAACGGCGCCGGGAAAACCACCACGTTTAATCTTCTCAGCGGCGTGCTGGCCGCAGACAGAGGCAGGGTGTTTTTCGGCGGCCATGAAATACTGGGCCTGGAGCCCCATGACATTGCACGGCGCGGCATGGTGCGCACCTTTCAGACCGTCAGCCTGTTTGACTCCATGACCGTGCTTGATAACGTGAAGGTCGGCTGCCATGGAAAGGCCGGCGCAGGGCTGTTCTCGGCAGCGCTCCGAACCCCGGGCCTGCGGCGGGAGGAGAAGGAGATTACGAAAAAGGCCATGGAGGCTCTAAAATTGCTGGGCGTTGCGGATCGGGCCTACGATCAGGCCGGAAGCCTTCCCTTCGGGCAGCAGCGCCTTGTCGACATAGCCCGGGCGCTTGCCGCGGAGCCCGAGATGCTGCTGCTTGATGAGCCCGCAGCCGGGCTCAATGCCCAAGAGACCGCCGAGCTTGCCTCGCTGGTCTTCTCGCTGAAAAAACAGGGGCTCACGGTCATGATCATCGAGCATGACATGGAGCTCATTATGGAAATCGCCGACAGCATCGTTGTGCTGGATCAGGGCATGAAAATCGCCTGCGGCCCGCCCGCGGTCATTCAAAAGGAACCCAGGGTGATCATTGCATATCTTGGGGATGAGGACTAAAACAATTTTGGATTTCGGATTGCCGATTGCGGAATGAAAAGAAATTAAAAAATTGAGGAATTGGGGAATTGAGGGATTGAGGTTTCAAAATTGTTGATTGTTTATTGTTGGTTGTTTATGGTTTCAAACAACCAACAACCAACGAACAACGACTAACGAATAGGAATTGAGGGATTTTTTTTAATTTGCTTTTTAATTCCTAAATTCCTAAATTCCTAAATTCGTAGTTAAATTATGCTAAGATTGACCAATATCAATACGTACTACGGCACGATTCACGCTCTCAAGAACGTTTCCATGCATGTGGATCCCGGAGAAATCGTCGTGCTCATCGGCGCCAACGGCTCGGGCAAAACCACGCTTTTGAAGGCAGTGGCAGGCTTGCTGCCTGCGGCAGACGGCTCCCTGGTCTTTCTGGGGCAGCACATAGAGAGCTGGCCGTCGTCAAAAATAGTCGCTTCAGGCATAGCGCTTGTGCCCGAGGGCAGGCTCATTTTCGGGAGCCTGTCAGTGCGGGACAATCTGCTGCTCGGGGCCTATCACCGCATTCTTAATCACGACCGCCATGTGCAGCGGGATATGGATTCCGTTTTTGATCTTTTCCCGGTGCTCTCCCGGCGGCACAAACAGCTCGGGGGCACCTTAAGCGGCGGCGAGCAGCAGATGCTCGCGATCGGCCGGGCACTCATGGCAGCGCCGAAAATTCTGCTGCTTGACGAACCCTCTATGGGTTTGGCCCCGCTTGTGGTAAAAGAGATTTTCTCGGGCATTGTCAAGCTGCGGCAGCGGGGCGCAACCATTCTGCTTGTGGAGCAGAACGCAAAAAAGGCCTTGTCGATTGCCGACCGGGGCTATGTGCTTGAAACAGGCAAAATCATTCTGCAGGGCACCTGCCAGGAGCTTGCGCAGAATCAGGATGTGCAAAACGCGTATCTGGGAAAATCGCGTCAACCGAACCACTAACAAGAAGGGAGGATGTATGAAAAAACCAGTTGCAACATTGATGGCGGCCGCTGTGTGCCTGTTCTTCTGCGCAGGAGTTGCTCAAGCAAAGGAGGCTGCGGCGCCGGTAAAAATCGGCTGCCTGTTTGATCTTCAGGGCACTGCAGGCCATATCGGTATAGCCTCGAAGCTGGTGGCGGAAATGCTCGCCGAGCGCCTCAACAAAGCCGGCGGCATAGGCGGCAGGCCCATTCAGCTTGTCATGGGCGACACGGAGAGCAATCCCGGCAAGGCAGTCATTGAGGCAAAGCGGCTTGTTGAAAACGAGCAGGTCGATGCCATCATCGGCCCCACCCGCACAGACTCGGGCATGGCAATAATTAATTATATTGAAAAGATGGGTATCCCCACCGTGGGCTGCATCGGCGGCACGCCGGTGGTTGTGCCCGTGCGCAAGTGGATGTTCAAGTCGCCCCAGAAAAGCGTCACAGCCGTTGAGCGCATTTGTCAGTATCTGCAAAAGAAGGCCATCAAAAAAATAGCCGTCATTACCGCCACTGATAAATTCGGTCAGGAGGGCGAAGAAGCGCTCAAGGCCTTGTCCGGCAAATACGGTATAACGATCGTTGCGCAGGAAAAATTTGAGGTAAGCGATGTCGACATGACCGTGCAGCTCACCAAAATCAAGACAAACGATCCTCAGGCAGTCATTTGCTGGACCATCGGGCCTCCGGGCTCCCTTGTCGCCAAAAACGTCAAGCAGCTCGGCTTCACCATACCGCTCATTCAGTGCCACGGCCTGCCCGACCCGAAATATCTTGAGCTTGCCGGTGATGCAGCTGAAGGCAATATCATGCCGTCAACCAAGCTCATGGTGGCCGGCCAGCTCCCGGACAGCGATCCGCAGAAAAAGCTGCTGCTGGAGTACACCGATCTGTATGAAAACGTGGGCAAGATCGGTAAAATCACCACCCACGGCGGCTATGCCTGGGATGCGCTCATGCTGGTTGCCGGGGCCATGAAGAAGGCCGGCACGGACAAGGCCAAAGTGCGCGATGCCATTGAAAGCACCAAAGGCTATGTGGGCGTGAGCGGCATTTACAATATGACGCCCGATGACCACTGCGGCCTTGGAGTTGACTCCATGGTCATGATCACGGTCAAGAACGGCAAATTCACGCTGCTTGAATAGCACCTGCCTTTTGAGTTCACCATGCACAAGGGCCTGCGCCGCTACACACCGGCGCGGGCCTTTTTTTATGTAAATCATGCCTCATGCGTAGCGCCCGCCGCGCCGCAAGATATTTTATAGCAGCATCGCAGCCGCACCCAAAACCCAATCCCATATCTTGCGCCCATATTTACATTGACACACAACCGCCATCATTTTATATTCTGCCCATCCCAAAGCGAGTTCCTCTCAAACCGTTTCCGACTAAAAAGCTGGGCAAAATGAAAAAAGGCGGGGCAGGGGGAGATCGGAAAAGCAGTAGCATTAAATTTTGCCGGTTGGAGTAATGTATTCGGAGTTCTTCAGGGCTTCCAATGCCTCTGCGTCGGCTAAATCCTTGGTTCTTCCTGATGCCCTTTTGTTGCAAATCAAGTCGTCGATCGACGGAATATGCACCTTGATTCCCTCGATGTTTACAGACAGTGACCGTCCATACGTCTCATCAAATTTAAGTCCGGAGGCTGAAGTGATGATATCGATTCGCCTTGGCGCAACTCCGATCTGAAAGATATTTCCATCCTTCTGAAAATCTTCCTTGTTCAGGCTGTGCAGCGGGGCGCCAAAACGGCGAACTGCCCGCAGAACAGCATCAGCGTTCTGAGGGGACGGCATGACCCAAATGTCTATATCCATGGTTGCCCGTGGATAACCGTGGGCGGCCAGCGCATAGGCGCCAACAAGAAGGAATCTAACCTTCTCGTCGGACAAAGCGCGTAACATGTCTTTGTAGTCTTCGTTCAACATCGTGCTTTTTGCTCAAGGACGCTATTTCTTTAGTCAGCGGCCAGACGAGACCAATACGGTCTACCGGCGTGCCCGGAACGAAGTCTTCGTTCCGGCGGTCCGACATTCGGTATATGGCTATATGTTTCCTGTTCATATCCATGAACTTAAAGTACCATTTTTACACAGTGACGGCAATTGGATAGTTGCTCCGAACGCCAAATGTAAGCCGCAGCTATTTCAAAGGTGCCGTCCGCGAAGTAACTCATTCAACTCAATCAACAACGCCCCCTAGGTTAACCCCGGATCTGCCCCCAACCTTTTTAATTGACTATTGAAGATCCGACCCCTTGTCCTCCCCACAACCGCCATCATTTTATAGTTTGCCCATCCCAAAGCGAGTTCCTATCAAACAAAATTTTCCGCCTACAAAACAGGGTAATCTGTTTTTTCCAGGGGATGTCCATAGGCATGCAGCCAGTCGAGCATTTCCCTAATGCTTGCCGTTGCAAAAGCAATGCAGGTATCGGCGGCGCCATAATAGAGCCTGAGCGTATCGCCATCAGGGGCCAAGGTATACCCGCACGGAAAAACAACGCTGCCCACATCGCCGGACAGTTCATAGTCTTCCTCAGGGCCAAAAAACCATTCATTGCCGCGCAGCAGGCACTGTTCAGGCGTATGCTCATCAAACAGGGCAAGCCCGAGGCGGTACAGTGAGCCCGATGCCGTCTGCCGCACGCCATGATACATCACCAGCCATCCTTCCGGCGTCAAAACAGGCGGCGGCGAAAGGCCAATTTTATTGGCGTCCCACCAGGCCCCGCGCCGCGCCTCGAGAATCATTTTATGGCTGCCCCAGTGCCGCAGATCAGGTGAATAGGATATCCAGATATGGGCGCCAATGCTCGTGACGGGCCGGTGAAACAGGGCCCAGCATCCGCCGATGCGATGGGGCAGCAGCGCTGCATCCTTGTCCTCCGGCGGCATGATGGAGCCGTAGCGCTCAAATGTTTTGAAATCCTTTGTCAGCGAAAGCGAAACACCCGGCCCGCCCCGCGAATATGATGTATAGACCACGGCATAGGTGTCAAGCTCCGGCAGGTAAGTGATGCGGGGATCTTCAATGCCCCAGATCTCTTCGGGCCAGTTCTCCGGGTCGGGAAAAAACGTGGGCTCACGGTCGATCTCCCAGCCGTCAATGCCGTTACGGGAGCGCGCGGCGCAGAGATGCGATATGCCGCGCCGGTCTTCAACCCGGCACAGAAGCAGCGTTGTGCCGTCACGCAGCAGCGTGGCAGCCGCATTAAAGACTGTGTTGATGGCATAAGGCCAATCCTGGGCAGTGAGTATCGGGTTCTTTTCATACCGGTGAATGAGGGTCTCGTGCTGTGCTCTTCTATGATATGTTGAGCTCATAATTCACATCCATAATGTTTTGTGACAAGCGCATTTCTGCAAGGGCCAGCAGAAATGACAGTGTTGATTCAGCCCCCTGGTTAAGATTTACCCTGTCCTGATGCAGGCCGTCATGGCATCCGCCGATCAGCAGATCGTAGAGCGGCAGCTCAAGGTCGTTGCGTCCCAGAAACCAGTTGAACGCGCGGCGCGCTTCCTTTTCCCAGTAGCTGTCGCCGGTTATCCGGTAGGCCTCAAGGGCTGCCGCGACCATGGAGTAGGCTTCAAGCGGCTGCTGATCATAGCGGGCGCGCTCTCCGCCACGCGGGTAAAAACCGTTTGAGCCTACGGGTGAAAAATACCCCTTATGTCCGGTTTGAATGTCGGCAAGCCACCGCAGGGACTGCAGGCCCGCATCGACCATTTTCTGATTGGGAATCCATTTGCCGCTGAGAAGCATGGCATGGGACAGGGTTGCATTTCCATAAGCCACGATATTTTCAAACCATGGCCAGTCAGGTCCGCTCACCTCGCGGTACAGCTCAAGCATCCGTTTGGAAAGCTTTTTCCGCACATCATACACAAGGCGATCGCCCTCAAATCTGCGCAGGTATTCATGAATACCGATGAGGGTATATGCCCAGGCTCGTGGGCTGGTAAAGCCGGTAACTTCGGGCAGCGCAAGCTCGAAAAGCCTGCCTGCAACCTTCCGGAGCCTTTCGGCTTTGGACCGGCCCAGCACTGCCCCCAGCGCCCAAATCGACCGGCCGTGACTGTCTTCAGGCCCGAACTCTTCGAGCCAGCGCCGATCATATGACAGGAAATTGCGAAACCGGTTATTGCCGGTATTGAACGCATACCAGAGAAAAGACAGATACCGGGTCGACAGAATGCTGATCTCTTCATAATCCTCATACCCGGCAGCTTCAAGCAGCACGGTCAGCAGCAGAGCCCGGGCATTATCATCGGTTGTGTAGCCCTCATTGAGATTTGGCAGGGAATAGACTGCGTGCTGCAGCAGGCCCGTGTCGTCCGTGAGCAGCCGCAGGTGATTGATGTTCAGCCGGGGCAGCTCATCCAGGCGCCTGTCCATCATGGGCAGTTCGAAAAACGCTGCAGGCCGCCGCATATGCTCGTCGCGGGCCCGCTCGAAGGTCTGCATATACTGCTCCGCCACACTGCTCCAGATCATGTCTCTGCCGCGCAGATAGGCATTCTTGCGCATGGCATGCCGCTGTGTTTCATTGTCAAGAAGATTGGTCACCGCTGCGGCTATAGCCTCAGGATCCTGAAACGGAACAAGGCTGCCCCTGCCCTCGGCAAGCAGCTCCGTGGCATACCAGTAGGGTGTTGAAACAACCGCTTTGCCCATGCCCAGGGCATAGGCCAGCGTGCCCGAAAC
>CAYNVA010000321.1:0-8866 GCA_964400575.1 uncultured Thermodesulfobacteriota bacterium
CCACTGTTTCGCTCAGACAGGGCGCAGAAGAGCACATGAACCTGCCCTACGAAGTATTTATAGCGCTGCGGTATTTGAGGGCAAAACGCAAACAGGCCTTCATTTCCGTGATCACCGTCATTTCAGTGGCGGGGGTGGCCATCGGCGTGATGGCGCTGATTCTGGTGCAGGGCGTTATGACCGGGTTTACCGACGATCTGCGCAATAAGATTCTCGGCACCAATTCCCATGTGGTCATAACCGCCTACGGCACCTCCATTGCCGACTATCGGCAGCTGATGCAGCAGATCGGGGGCGTGCCCGACGTAGTTGCTTCAACGCCGTTCATCTTGAACCAGGTCATGCTGTCAACCGGGTCGGGCGTTTCGGGTGTGGTGCTGCACGGCATCGATACGCAGAGCGCGCCGAACGTGACCGACATTGAGAAGTTTCTCATCGAGGGCGAGCTCAAGCAGCTGGACGGCGAGGTAACGGCAGAGGAAAACGCAACGCTTCCCGGCATCATCATCGGCCGGGAGCTTTCACGCATGCTGGCTATTTCACCGGGTAGCCCCGTGACCGTGATTTCTCCCACAGGGCTTCTCTCGCCAACCGGCATGATGCCGCGCTGGAAGAAGTTTCAGGTTGTGGGGGTTTTTGAATCGGGCATGTACGAGTACGACACCACCATGGCCTATGTGTCCATCGCAAACGCCCAGAGCTTTTTTAAAATGAACGATACGGTGACGGGCATCGAGGTAAAGGTGCGCGACATCTACCAGACCGCGCCCGTTGTGCAGGCCATCAGCGATTTCGCCGGGCCGTCCTATCAGGTGCGGGACTGGAAAGAGATGCACCGCAATCTGTATTCAGCGCTGAAGCTGGAGAAGCTGGCCATGTTCGTCATCCTGACCTTGATTATTCTGGTGGCGGCCTTCAGCATCGTGGCAACCCTTGTCATGATGGTCAATGACAAGAACAGGGAGATCGCCATACTGAAATCAATGGGCGCCACCGCAGGGGCGATCAAGCGGATATTCATGCTGCAGGGGCTGATTATCGGATTTTTCGGAGCGGTGCTGGGGCTTGTGCTGGGGCTTGTTCTTGCCTGGCTGCAGAACAGCTTTCAGATCGTATCGCTGGCAAAGGACGTCTACTATATCCCGGCGCTGACCGTGAAGATCGGCCTGCTGGACATCTGCTGGGTGGCATGCAGCACCATTATCATCTGCTTTGTCGCCACGCTGTATCCTTCAGGGCAGGCGGCAAAGCTGGAGCCTGCCGAGGCGCTGCGCTATGAATAACGGCGGCGCCGCCGGGGCAGGTGAGCTGATCCGGCTTGAAGCCATAGGCAAGGCCTATGTGCATAACAGCACGCGTACCGAGGTGCTCAGGGATGTGAGCTTTTCGATAGCGCGGGGCGAGATGCTGTCGGTAATCGGGCCATCAGGAGCGGGCAAAAGCACGCTTTTAAATATTATTGGAACGGTTGACCAGCCGACTGCCGGCAAAGTCATATACGGCGGCAGAGACCTGTTCTCGCGCAGCCACCGGGACCTGGCCGAGTTCAGGAACCGCAAGCTGGGGTTTATTTTTCAGTTTCATCATCTGCTGCCGGAGTTTACGGCTCTTGAAAACACCATGATGCCGGCCCGTATCGCAGGCATTGACCTGAAGACGGCAGAGGCCAAAGCCCGGCAGCTTCTGGCGCGCATGGGGCTGGGGCCGCGGCTTGAGCATAAGCCCGGAGAGCTTTCAGGCGGCGAGCAGCAGCGCGTTGCCGTGGCCCGGGCTCTGGTGATGAGCCCCGAGGTGGTGCTTGCCGATGAGCCAACCGGCAATCTCGACACGCATACGGGCCATGAGGTGTTTGCCATGCTGCAGGAGCTAAACCGCGAGCTCGGTATGACGCTCATCATCGTGACGCACAATGAAGAGTTTGCGCGCAGTACGCCGCGGTGCATAACGCTCGTGGACGGCTGCATCGTTAGTGCATGACAGGCCGCTGTGGCGGCTTTAGATAAACCTACTTTATCAGGCGAAAGAGTCAAGCGATGTTAAAAAAAATACTGTCCATTGTTGCAGTGGTGCTGTTGTGTGCCGGTCTGGCAAATGTCCATGCGGCAGACGGGGTCAAGGTCTGTGTTCTGCCCTTTACCGTCAACAGTCAGGAAAATATCGATTATCTCAGCCGCGCCCTGCCCGACATGGTCGCCACGCGCCTTGAAAAGCCCGGGGAGATCATAGCCGTGCCCAAACCCGTGGTGGCAAAGGCCCTTGCGCAGCTCGGGTGGAAGGGCTTCACCGAGCAGGGCGCCCGGGCTGTCGGCAGGGCCGTCGGCGCTGATTTTGTTGTGGGCGGCACGCTCACGAAAATCGGCAAGGCGGCAAGCATCGACGCGGCCATCATCGACCTGCGCGGCACGCGGCCCCTGCAGCGGGTGTACCTTACCGCGGCCGACACCGCTGAGCTTCCGGCCAGCATGCAGGACCTTGCCCGGCGCCTGAGCTTTGTCATTCTTAACAGGGAGCTCGTGGCCGACGTTATCGTCGCCGGCAATAAATTTATTGAAAAGGACGCCATACTCTATGTCATGCAGACTAAAAAGGGCGAGGCGTTTTCCCCCGATGTGCTGCAGGAGGACCTGAAGAAGGTCTATGCCATGGGGTATTTCAAGGATATCCAGATCGTCACGCAGGATGTGGAGGGCGGCAAGGAAGTGACTTTCACGGTGGTGGAAAAGCCCATGGTGCGGGCCGTGCAGATCAACGGCACCAAGGGTCTGAAGATAGAGGACATTCAGAAGGTGATGGAGGTCAAGCCGCGCACCATTCTGGACATCAATAAGGTCGTGGGTGATGTGGGCCGCATCAAGAAGGCATACATGGAGAAGGGCTACTACAATGCCGACATCACCTATACGGTCACCCCCATTGACGAGGACTTTGCATCCGTTGATTTCAATATAGCAGAAAACAAGATCGTGAAGGTCAAGGGAGTTACATTCTCGGGCAATGACTCTATTAAGGCAAGCGAGCTTCGCGGCGTTATGGAGACGCGCAAGAAGCACTGGCTCATGTCGTGGTTCACCACTATCGGCGTGTTCAAGGACGAATCCCTTGATAAGGACGTTGAGCGCCTGACCGCCTATTACTACAGCAAGGGCTTTCTCATGGTGAAGGTTGACAAGCCCACAGCTGATTTTAAGGACGACGGCATCTATGTGCATTTCAACATCACTGAGGGCGACCGGTTCACCATCGGCACCGTGGATTTCAAGGGAGACCTGATTTATGATCCCAAGGTGCTGGAGAGAAAAGTAAAAATCCTGCCCGGCCAGGTTTTCAACGGCCGCACACTCAATGATGATCTGATAGCGCTCAAGGGCATCTATTCGGAGAAGGGATTTGCCTATGCCGATATTTCCCCCCTGACCGATATCCAGGCCGATGAAAAGAAGGTGAACATCGTTTTTGCCATCGACCGGGGCGACAAGATATTCATCGAGGAGATCCGCGTCACGGGCAATACCCGCACGCGGGACAATGTCATCCGCCGCGAGCTGCGCCTTTTTGAAGGCGATGTCTACAATTCCGAGGAAATCAAGCGCGGCAAGCAGGATGTCAACAACCTGGGGTATTTTGAAGAGGTCAATATCAATACCGAGCCCGGCACCAACCCGCGCAAGGTGAAGCTGCATGTCGAGGTCAAGGAGCGGGCCACGGGCTCCTTCAGCATCGGCGCCGGGTACAGCTCTGTTGACAGCGTCGTCGGGATGTTTTCGGTCTCGCAGAACAACCTGTTCGGCAAGGGCCAGCAGCTCTCGTTCATGGCCCAGCTCGGCGGCAGCTCCGGCTACTACAATATATCATTTACCGAACCCTGGTGGCGCGACACGCGCCAGTCGATCGGGTTCGACCTGTTTCACATTTCCCGCGAGTACGAGGATTTCGACCGCGACAGTATCGGCTTTAATCTGCGCACGAGTTTTCCGTTCTACAAGTACGACTACACCCGCTACCACATAACCTACCGGCTAGAAGCCATCGACATCAAGCTTCGGGGCGATTCCAGCGATGTCGAGGTGTATGACTATAATGATGATAACTACTATTATGGCGATGGAGGTGATGCGCCTCTTGAAATCCAGAAGCAGGAGGGCAAAACCACCATCAGCAGCATCACCAATAGCATAACGCGCGACACGCGCGACGACCGGTTCAAGCCGCGCATGGGCTCCTATCTCAGCGGGTCGGCCGAGCTTGCAGGTTTTGGCGGCGATGCCCGCTTTCTTGGCCTGAACTTCAGTGCGGCCAAATGGTTCCCACTGGCATGGGACACGGCTTTTATGGTGCGCGGCACAATCGGTCAATATTTTGAGCTGGGTGAGGATATCCCCATTTCGGAAAAATACTTTCTTGGCGGCATCGACAGTATGCGCGGCTTCGAAGGGCGCAGCATGGGGCCCATGGAGCGTAAGCCAAAGGGCAGCAAGAACTATTATGTCGGCGACTACAAGATACAGGTGCCTCAGAAGGGCTACGACGATGAGTATGATTGCGTGGGCGGCGAGAAAGCGGTCTTCTTCAACTTTGAATATCTTTTCCCCATTATGAAGGAGGCGGGCATACGCGGCGTGGTTTTTACTGACATCGGCAATTCCTACGAAAAGAGCGACACCTTCTTCTCCGACCTGCGCTACGATGTGGGACTTGGTGTGCGGTGGTATTCGCCGTTCGGGCCCCTGCGCGTCGAGTGGGGCTATAATCCCAGCCCCAAATCAAAGTATGATGAAGCGTCCAGCAATTTCGAGTTTTCAATGGGCAATACGTTTTAACTGGAGTGCCGCAAGGCAAAGGGCCAATAAAGCCAATACTAAAGAAGGAGTGCAAGCATGAAAAAGTGTTTCAGTACGGCAGCAATAGTCTGTGCGGCGTTTCTGGCAGCCTCGGTCTGCTCGGCGGCTGATCTCAAGATTGCCTATGTCGATATTCAGAAGGCCGTGGGCGAGAGCGCGGCGGGCAAGAGCGCAGGCGAGAAGTTCAAGGGCGATGTGAAAAAGGCCGAGGACAGCCTTATGAAGGAAAAAACCTCGGTGGAAAAGCTCGGAGAAACGCTTGAAAAGCAGATGGCCATGCTTTCCGAGGATGCGCGGCGGGAAAAAGAAAAGGATTTTCTGCGGCGCAAGCGCGACTATGAGCGTCTTCTGAAGGACCAGCAGGGAGAGCTGCAGATCAAGGAAGCAGAGCTGAAGAATGAAATTCTCAGCAGCCTTATTCCCATTATTCAGAAGTACGGCAAGGAGAACGGCTACAGCCTTGTATTCGGGAAAAGCGATGTTCTGCTGCTGTATGCATCCGAGGCTCTGGATATTACCGATAAGATAACGGTCATTTTTGACGCTGAATATAAAAACAAGCCCAAAAAGTGATGCTTCCCGCCTACAAGGCGGGGCATCCCGGTAATTAATATTGATTTTATTTTATTAGAACCCTGCCTTTTCATCCCCGCTTACAAAGCGGGGCTTTCAAGGCAGGGTTCCGGTAAGCATAGCGGAGCTTAAGGCATGGAAGTGCGGCTGCAGGACGTGGCCCGTCTGATCGGGGCGGTGCTTGAAGGCGACCCTGATGCCCTTGTCGGGAATCTGGCCGGCATTGATAAGGCCGGGCCGGGTGATCTGGCCTTTGTGGCAAACCCCAGGTATGTGCGGTTTGTCCCCACGACGGGCGCCACGGCAATCATTTGCTCGCCCACGGTCACTGCTCCGGGCAAAAACCTGCTGAAGGTCGACAATCCTTATCTTGCCTATGCAAAGGTGATGCAGTTTATCTTCCCTCCGAAAAAACAGTCGGGCACGGTTGACAGCAGCGCCTTTGTCGGGCGCGACGTAGAGCTCGGGGTCAATGTCACCATCTACCCGTTTGCCTTTATCGGCAACGGGTGCCGGATCGGCGACAATACGACCATCTATGCGGGCTGTCATCTGGATGATCAGGTGATCGTGGGCAGCGATACTCTCATCTATGCCAATGTGTCCATTCGCGAGCAGTGCGTTATCGGCTCCCGCGTGATCATCCATGCCGGGGCCGTCATCGGCAGCGACGGTTTTGGGTTTGCCAAGGATGGAGCAAAATATTTCAAGATCCCGCAGGTCGGCATCGTGCAGATCGACGATGATGTTGAGATCGGCGCCAATACAACCATCGACCGGGCCGCCATGGGCACAACCTGGATACAGCGCGGCACCAAGATCGACAATCTGGTGCAGATTGCCCACAACGTGGTGATCGGCGAAGACTCGGCCATCGTGGCGCAGGTGGGCATCTCCGGCAGCACCTCGCTCGGCAACCGCGTTATCATGGGCGGGCAGGCTGCAACCGTGGGGCATATCAGCATCGGCGACGATGTTATGGTGGGCGCGCGGGGAGGCGCTTCGGCCGATATTCCCGCGGGCCAGATCGTATCAGGGGCGCCGCATATGCCGCACCGGCAGTGGCTGCGGGCTATCCGCTCATTTGAAAAGCTGCCCGAGATGCGCCGGACCCTGGCTGAGCTCGAGCGCAGAATCGCTCAGCTTGAAGAAGAATTGAAAACGACACAAAGAGGTGCATAACCATGTTTGACATCAAGGACATCATGCGGTTTCTGCCGCACCGGTACCCGTTTCTGCTGGTGGACCGCGTGCTTGAGGCCGAGCCGCTGAAGCGCATCGTGGCGATTAAAAACGTCACCATCAATGAGCCGTTTTTTCAGGGGCATTTTCCCGGCGAGCCCATCATGCCGGGCGTGCTGATCGTTGAGGCCATGGCGCAGGCCTGGGGCATTCTGCTGCTAAGCTCAGCCGATGCAGATCTCTCAAAGAACAGCAGCATACGATTCCTTGCCATCGACAAGTGCCGGTTCCGCAGGGCTGTGGTGCCCGGCGATCAGCTCCGGCTGGAGCTTGAAGCCATTGCGGTCAAGCGCGGGATATGGAAATTCGGCGGCAAAGCCTATGTCGGCGACCAGCTTGTTGCCGAGGCCGAACTGATGGCCACGGCATAATACCGGCAGGACGAGGCGAAGGGTTTCAGCGCCTACATGTGAATTAAGAAAAACGAAATGCAATTTTCAGTAAACAACCTCATTTCTGTCATTCCGGCTTGTCCGGAATCTTTTCCACCGCAGCGTAAGGATTCCGGTCAAGCCGGAATGACGCTGGAATTTATTTTTCAATTATTACACCTTTAATTCAAAAGTATCGGGTTCTGGTTCAGACATTAAATCCCGGGCTGGCGGGAAATTCCGCAATTTGTTTCGCAGTGAAAGGGGCAGGCAATGATTCACAGCACCGCACTAGTCAGCAGTAAGGCCGAGCTCGCCGCCGGCGTTGAAGTCGGCCCGTACAGCATTATCGGCGATGATGTCAGGATCGCTGCGGGCACGGTCATCGGTTCGCATGTGGTTATGAAGGGCCCGACCACCATCGGCAATGGCTGCCGCATTTATCAGTTCGCCTCCATCGGCGAGGACCCGCAGGACCTCAAATACCGCGGCGAGCGCACCCATCTTACCATCGGCGATAATAATACCATACGGGAATATGTGACAGTCAACCGCGGCACCGAAGGCGGCGGGGGCATCACCAGCATCGGCGACAACAATCTTATCATGGCGTATTGCCACGTCGCCCATGACTGCAGGCTTGCCAATAACATCATTATGTCCAACTGCGCAACCCTTGCCGGGCATATCATTATAGAAGACCATGCCATCATCGGCGGCCTTGTCGGGATACAGCAGTTCGTGCGCATCGGCGCCTATGCCATGGTTGGCGGGCTTTCTGGCGTGCCGCAGGATGTGCCGCCGTACGTGCTCGCAGCCGGCGAGCGCACAAAGCTGAGCGGCCTCAATATTGTCGGTCTCAAGCGCCACGGATTTTCTCCCGAAGTAATTTCCGAGCTGAAGGCGGCCTACCGTATTTTTTTCCGCTCGGGCCTGACGGTGAAGCGGGCCGTTCAAACCATCGAGGAGGAAGGGCTCCAGTCGGCCGAGGTGCAGTACCTGAGCAATTTTATTCTGAATTCGGAACGGGGAGTGCTGAGAAAATGAAGCCGGTTCGTGCTGCTGTTGTCGGTGTCGGGTATCTGGGAAAATTTCATGCTGAAAAGTATGCCGGGCTTGCCGATGCGGAGCTTGTGGCTGTGGTGGATGCAGACATTGGCCGGGCCCGCGAGATCGCGGCCAAGCACAACGCGGCAGCCTATAGCGATTATCGCGAGCTGATCGGCAAAGTGGATGCCGTGAGCATCGTGGTGCCGACGAACCTGCATCACGCTATAGCAAAGGATTTTTTGCTCGCCGGTGTGGATGTGCTGGTGGAGAAACCGATCACCGTCACCCTGCAGGAAGCCGACGATCTTGTCGCTGCGGCAAAAAACAACAATCGCATCCTGCAGGTAGGGCATCTCGAGCGCTTCAACGGGGCAATCGTGGCCCTTAACGGTATTCTCAATAAGCCCATGTTTATCGAGTCGCATCGCCTGGCGCCTTTCAAAGACCGCGGCATCGAGGTGGACGTGATTCTTGATATCATGATTCACGACATCGACATCATCCTGAACCTGGTCGGCGCTCCGGTTACCTCCATTCATGCGGTGGGCGTGCCGGTCGTGTCAAGCCAGACCAACGATATAGCCAATGTTCGTCTCGAGTTCGCCACAGGCTGTATCGCAAATATCACCGCAAGCAGGATATCGGTGAAAGAGATGCGCAAGATCAGGATATTTCAGCAGGACGCCTATATCTCCATCGACTATGCTGCGCAGGACATTGAAGTCTACCGCAAAATGGAGCTGGGTGACCAGTATGATACGCCCCAGATCATGTACGACGACATCGAGATCA
>CAYNVA010000322.1:0-6858 GCA_964400575.1 uncultured Thermodesulfobacteriota bacterium
TTCATGCCCGACGCATACAGAGAAATCACCAAAATAATCAAGCCCGTGCTTGAGCAGGCATGGCAGAAACAGGATGGGCAACCGTAAACGGAAGGAGAGCATATGTATATCAACGGCGAGTGGCTGCCTGCAGCAGGCAACAAAACCTTTGACGTCTACAATCCGGCAAACGGCGAAATAATCGGTTCCGTGCCCGACTGCACCCGCGAGCATGCCCGCCGGGCGATTGAGGCGGCAGCCAGCGCATTCAAAAGCTGGCGGCAGCAGACGGCCTATCAGCGCTCGGCATATCTTTATAAAGCATGGCAGCTCATGATCGAGCGCAGGGAGGACATTGCCCGCCAGATGACGCTCGAACAGGGCAAGCCCCTGCGCGCTGCGCGCAACGAGGTGCAATATGGAGCGGATTTTCTGATCTGGTTCGCTGAAGAAGCAAAACGGGTCTATGGCCAGACCATCCCCGCCCCGCGGCCTGACCAGCGCTTCATAGCACTGCAGCAGCCTGTGGGCGTCGTTGCCGCCATAACGCCGTGGAATTATCCCGTATCGATGATTACGCGCAAGGTCGCCCCTGCCCTTGCCGCAGGCTGCACGATCGTGCTGAAACCATCGGAGGAAACACCCCTGTGCGCCGTTGAAATTTTCAAAATACTTCACGATGCCGGTATACCGGCCGGCGTTGCAAATCTAGTCACGGCTCGTGACCCGGCCCCCATCGGGCAGGAATTCGTGTCAAACCCGCTGATACGCAAGCTCACCTTCACGGGCTCGACCGAGGTCGGGAAAATGCTTGCCAAAGGCGCGGCCGATCAGCTGAAACGCGTATCACTTGAGCTTGGCGGCCATGCGCCCTTTATCGTCTTTGACGATGCCGATCCGCTGCATGCCGCACGTGGCGCATCACTGGTGAAACTGCTCAACACAGGTCAGGCCTGCATCAGCCCCAACCGTCTCTTTGTTCAGCGAACCATCATCAGCGCGTTTGTAGAAGAGCTGAAAAACAGAATCGGCAAAATGCGTGCGGGCTCGGGCTTCGAAGCCAATGTCAATGTGGGGCCGCTCGTGGGGCCGGAGGCTCTTGCCAAGGTTACGCGCCAGGTTGAGGATGCCGTGCAAAAAGGTGCAGCCGTCATGACCGGCGGTCACAGGCTGACTGAAAACGGGCTGGACAAAGGCTGGTTCTACGCCCCGACAGTACTCAACAATGTCAGCCCCGACATGCTTATCTACCGCGAGGAAACCTTCGGCCCGGTGGCCCCTGTCATACCCTTCGACACGGAAGAAGAAGTTATCGCCATGGCCAATGATACAGCCTACGGCCTTGCATCCTATGTCTATACGCGCGATATATCACGGGCCATCCGCATGTATGAAGCACTTGATTTCGCCATCGTGGGCATCAACGACATCAACCCCACAGCAGCCGCAGCGCCCTTCGGCGGCATGAAGGAAAGCGGCCTTGGAAGAGAAGGGGGCAGGGAGGGCATTGCGGAATATTTAGAAACAAAACTTGTCGGGTTCTCGGTATAACCATTTTTAAAGTGTTCTCAACTTTCACGCAGGCTCGATTATGAGAAGCAGCCGCATCACTGTACGACGTTTACAGGCCTGGTTCATTGCCCTGCTGATTCTCTCTGCAGTGGGCTGCAAGGGCCAGCAGGCATTACAGTTTCCCTCAGACCACGGCCCGCATTTTGACAGCAAAAATGAATGGTGGTACTTCACCGGCGTTGCAGCCGACAGCGAGGGCACAACGCTCGGTTTTGAATGCACGATTTTCAAGATACGTGCACAGCGCAAAAATAAATTTTCCTTTCTCGGCCATGTTGCGATAAGCGCACCGGCACAACAGGAGTATGTTTTCAGCGAAACCCTTACAAAGCCTCCGGTAGAAGGTATACAGGAGGGCCTTCCGAAAATTGTCGTCAATGATTTTTCCTTCGACTATTCCGACAACCAGACAATTTTCATACGCGGCAGCGGCGACAATGCAAGCGTCGATCTCAGGCTATCCCCGCATGAAAACGTGCTGCTCCATGGCAGCGACGGCGCAATAGCCATGGGCGACGGCCTGCGCTCGTATTACTACTCGTTCACAAACCTTGAAACCTCTGGCGCCATTTCATGCAAGGGCCGCGAGTATGCGATCATATCCGGCCGCACCTGGATGGACCACCAGTGGGGCAACTTTTCGGTGTTCGGCTTACTGTGGGACTGGTTCTCGCTGCGTTTTGACGACGGCAGCGCGATTATGCTCTTTCACTTCAGGAATATCTTCGGCCGCACGGTAAGCACTAACTGGACCTACCGCTCGGCCACAGGCGCCGTTACCTGCGGCAACCGCTGCCGCATCGAATCAAACCGGACATACACGGATGCGACCGCCGGGTGCACCTTCCCGCTTGACTGGACTGTGTCGATTCCGGAACTCGATGCCGCATTTACCGTACAGCCCCTGTTCGACAAGCAGATTTTTTTCAGCGCCATGACACCCGATTACTGGGAAGGGCTCTGCTCATTCTCCGGAAGCGTCAAAGGAGCACCGGCTGCGGGATCGGCCTATGTGGAACTTTCGGGCTACTGCAATCCGTTTAAGCCCGACCAGGGCGATTGAACCCTGCAGCCTTGCCCGGACCCGCACGTATTTAAGAAAATCAGAGCACGTATTTTGTTTGTTCATACGACCCCGCCAAAAAGCTGCTGCTTGACGAACTTCGCATATCAGGCTACTGAGCCCAAAGACTTAATGATTGCATCATATAAAAAAGCGAGGGGTCAACTGCCCGTTGTACAGATGATATGCTGACGCACTGGTGTACCTGGACGGGCAGATACTGAAGGGACAAACAGGGCGCACAGGTAACCAGCGCCTTGTTAACCTGTGCGCCCAGTCTAAGCTGCACCAGCTGCCCATGATGCACGCTGGCTGCTGCGGCACTGTTTGCCATTACACTGTGCATATATGCAGAGTAGTTGTTGAGAGGACATTCCAGGGTCAGGCAAGCTTGTGCCTTGCCCTGTCTATTTTAAAGGGAAAAAAGAGGTTGACGATTTCTTGTTGTTTCTGAGACCGCAGTCAAAGCAGGTTCTTATCAGTTTCCGCACATCCCCGCGGCCTTATGAGTTTCCGGTTATCGGGAAGTGGCCGCTTATATTAATTAACCCTGCACCTATTAAAAAGCTGACGATGGAAAGGCCAAAACCGATAATTGAATGAATTGCAGTCAGGCCGCCCCGCCATTTCCACATATATCTTCCGTGAAGGGCATTGGCATAGACGAGCCATGCAAGCAGCGACCATGTCTGTACAGGGTCCCACTGCCAGTAGCTTCCCCAGATGATCTTGGATCGGAACATGCCGGTGATGATCAAAATGCTGAACATGATAAAGCCGATCGCAATCATCCTGTAGCTGATATCGTCAAGCACGTCGGGCGCCATATAAAGCTTTTTAAATACATTGTCCGATGTAACAACTCCATAGCTTATCAGCAGGAACAGCACGCTTGCCACAAACGAAACTGCAAAAGCTCCGTAGCCTATGAAACAGGATGAGAGGTGGTAGTTAATATAGTTCCCCTGAAGCACCTCCGGCATCGGGTAAATTTTGTTGTCTATTTTTCCGCTAAACGATCCGTAAATCATCATGAGCGTCACCACCGGCAATATAAGCGCGCCAAATGTTTTGATCTTTATTTTTTTTTCAATCACCAGGTAAAAAAGCACCATAATGCCTCCGGAAAACACCAGGCATTCATAGGGTCCCCGGATGGGAAGATGCCCGATTCCGAGCTGGTAGGATTCAATCCATCTGGTAATAAACGCGACAAAATGGATTGCACACGCAACCCACGTCAGCGCTGTTGCAGCCCTGCCTACCTTCTGCCCCTTGAACAGAACATGCAAAAGATACAACAGCGTGCACAGCAGATACACAAGCCCCAGTGAATTGTAAAGCAGTACGTTTTTCATTGGACCCTCTCTTTCAGCACAGCATGTAGCGTGTTAATTGCTTTTTTCAGGGAATCAAGGTTTTTAGTAGCCGTTCCTCCAAGCGTAATGACGCACTCGTCGCCTTTTTTTTCAACCCGTGCCCAGATACGGGTATAGGAAAAGAAAAACATGACGCTGAACCCGGCCATCATGCTGAGAAAGCTGTACCAGACTACTGTCTGCCCCGGATCCCGTATTGCTTTCAGGCTGATGAGCTCCTTGAAAAAAAATTCCTGGAACACAAACTCATAGTCGTTTAATGGTGGGCTGGAAAAACGCGCGGGGTTCCGGGTTATCCACAGGCTTGCACCGGGCGCAAAGCTTTTCAGCTCAATAGAATCGTTTTGAAACGTCTGCCCCTGAATGGTAATGCCGCTGTCAGACAGGGTAAAGCTCCCGCCTTTTTTAATTTCAAATACATTGACCGCCCCGTTTTTTGCGGTTACCTTAATCCGTGCATACCGTACTGACTTGTTAAAGAGGTTCTGATAGATATCAACCCCCTCATAGTGCAGGGGATGCCCGAAATCAACCAGCTGTGTCTTCACCGGAGTGCCGTTTTTCAGGATGCTCAGCGTACTTTCGTGATGATCAATCTTGTTTGTCCCCGTACGAAAAATAACTTTCGCGTCCTCACATTGAAGGCCAAAATCAAGTTCGATTCTATTTTTCTTGCTATCTTCGATAGCAAGCGGGTCCATCTTTGCGCCTTTTGCAATATCAAACGTATAATGATAGCCCCGCAGTGAAATAATAACCCCGATAACAAGCGTCAGAATGCTCAGATGCGCAAGATAAAATCCAAGGGTTGTATATCTGCCTCTCTCGGCATAAAACCAGCGCTGCCCGGGGCTATCCTTAAACGGCGCTGTTTTCTTGAAGAAGGCGGCAAATGCCCCTGAAACCTTTTCAGAAGCGGACTCAAAATCAGCAGCCGTAACAGTCTGAACAACAGGCAGTTTATCAAACAGTGTATCTTCAGGCTGATCCTTCGCACCGTTAAAAAGCGCAATCGTTCTCCTCAAATGCTGTATGCAGCAGGCAAGAAGGTTTACACAGAAAACCATTAAAAGCAGCACAAAAGCCGTGGAGTGAAAAAAATCTATTGACGCAACCGCTTTAAGCCACTCCAAATCCTTAAACACGGATTGTATTTTTTGTCCGCAAATCTGCAAAACAATAAATCCAGTAACAGCAGAAAGCACAAAAATGGTGAGCATTATTGATGAGAGAAAATCAAATATTTTATTTAACAGCTTTCTCATAACGGTCCTGATTCTGATTTTACTTGAGAAATTACTTATAGCGCTAGTACATAGTAGAAGCAATTGCTTTTTGCTGCAAGTATGGTTTTGTATTTTATTGCTTTTTTCATTTTTTAAATTTACATATCAAAACCAACTCATAAATAAGTAGAAAAATACCCTGTTTGGATAATCAATAAAAAAAATTGACGATTCAATACAATATCCACTATTCAAAATTCACACACAATCAGCACTTCTCAAAAACAATGACTTCGTATATATTAACAGTTAGACAATAAAACGCATGATTATCTGGAGCCTGAACGAAAAGTCATTTTTTGCAGGTTGGGTTAATCCGCCGCGGCGGAGAACACCACACATCAAAAATACAGGGTTTTCGTTCTGACATTATAAAACGAGCGCTAACTCGTGCGCGTGCCAGACAGTGGAGATGCTTATGGAAAAAATGAGCCTGGCGGGCCGCCCCTATATCCCGTTACATAACCTGCTGAAGCTGGAAGGCTGGTGCGAAAGTGGCGCTGCGGCAAAGCACGCGATTGCTGCTGGTATGGTTTCAGTTGACGACCGGATTGAGTTGCGCAAAAGCTGCAAAATCATAGCAGGGCAGATAGTGGGGTATGAGGGCCGGTCAATTCAAGTTACTGCATAAAAACCACGCTGGTAATGGGCAAACAAGCCGGGGGCTCAGATATGTTGGGCCGTTTCACCAATAACCCCGTTGCACAGGGAGCCCGGACAACCACGAAACATCAATAAAAATAACCGAAATAATAAATTTATTTGACATTATCTATTAAATTTGAAATAAACACCTCAGGCTAAGGAGTAGTACATTAAAGTATCCCATGCTATTTACGCTCGGCATGGGCTTTTAAATCCGCAAACGATCCTATGGGAAGACAGTTGTCTATTCTGCAAAACAGAACCAGGAATGCAGCAGGTCCCCGAGGTCAAATTCCTTTCCCTCTACAAAAATGGTGACGAGTTGGCAAAACCGAATTATCAATATGAAAAGCGCCAGCGCGACCTGGCAAAGAAAAAGAAAAAAGAAGAAAAAAGGCTGAACAAGCTGAAGAAAAAGATTCAGCCGGCAGAAGGTGCTGCCGATACCCCCTCGGATGAAGGGACAGACTGAGCTTGATCTTTTCCGGCATGGGGTAATGTCCTGTGCCGAAAAAGTTAGATGCCAGCCTCATAGTGGGGCTGGGTTTTAGTAATGCCAATCACGGTTGGCTTTTTTAAGGGAAGAGGTTTATATGTCAGAATTAGTTACCGGCACAGTTAAATGGTTCAACGAGGAAAAGGGTTTTGGGTTCATCGAACGAGAAGGTGGTAAGGATGTTTTTGTACATCATACCGCCATTAACGGAACAGGCCGCAAAACGCTGGTTGAAGGCCAGAAGGTCACCATGGAGGTCACGCAAGGTGCTAAAGGCCCACAGGCAGAGAATGTGACGCCCGCCTAACATCTGTGATGCACGCGCCTGCCAGACCGCGCAGCGGTTTGGCAGGCGCATTATCTTCTGCTGTAACGTCGCTCGCACCTGCACTCTGAGCAGGAATGCATCGCTGAAGCTCTGCACCCTCTGAAAACAGC
>CAYNVA010000323.1:0-2045 GCA_964400575.1 uncultured Thermodesulfobacteriota bacterium
TCTGAGCGCTCGAACTCAACGCCAGTAACATAATGGCTGATAGATTTTCTGGTATTGATAAAAAGCCGCTCTTTGTTCAGGCCGGTTATCTTTGCCAGGCGCGAATTGATACCATCTGCTGCAATACAAAAAGCGCCTTCAAGCACATCGCCCTCGGCTGTTTTAATCTGCACCCCGCCGGGGGTTCTGCTGACCCAGGTGACATTTCTTTCAAGAAAGTAGTGTACGCCGGCCTTATTGCCCTCTTCAAAAAGCCCGTCAAGAAGCACTCCTTTATCAAAGACAACCGCAGGAGTACCGCTCCCTGAGGCATTCAGCTCATAATCTCCAAGCTCAATGCGGTCCGTTGCATTGGGGGAAATAAAGTGGCAGGCATAAAACTCGCGGTAGTTGCCAGTGTAGTTGACGGAGAAATTATTGACCGGGAATACCCATTTTTTCTTTTCCTTTGAAAAATACATGCGCTCCTCGTAGAAGGAGTCCATGTTCAGCAGAAACATCTGCGCGCATGACCTCTGAATCTTGGCAGGATGCGTCTTGCGCTCAAGAAGCGCCACCTTCAAGCCGTTTTCCGAAGCTGTTTTTGCAGCCTCCAGGCCCGATGTCCCGCCACCGACGACGATCACATCAAATTTATTTGACATACAGTACCTTCGCATATTTTGTATTTCTGATTTTGGATTTCCAAAACCAGTGCATTTATTTTAGCAGACCAGGTTAAGTCCGCCGCGGCGGATCAATCCAACCTACGATCTTGATTCGGTGGGCACAGCCCACCCTACATCTTCTTTGTGTTCTTAAAGTCCTTTATTGCCAGGGTTAAGCGAAGCGACTCCGGCATTTTTTGCTGCGAGCTGCGGCCGCATTTTTTCAGAAAGCTTTTTTGCTTCATCCCGCAGCCCCTGCTCATCCTTGCCCTTTGCCAGCAGCGTAAACAATCCACCGTAGGTGCCGCCGCGGGGGGAAATTATTTCCCTGAGTTTCGCGTCGATATCATCCCTGGCCTTCCCGTTATAGGTCAGGACTACATATACATCCTTGCCCTTGAAATCATGCTGCTGTATAAACGTACGCGCAGGAGATGAAAGCGTCTTGAGCCATACGGGTGACGCAATAATCACCGGGTTATGTGAGGCCATGTCAACAGGAGTCGGCTCAGGGTCGTCGTCCCTGTCAAGCAGCTGGTCGAGCAGGCAGGTCAGTATCCCGCTGAATTCCTGCCGGTTGAGCTTTGACTTGATCTCAACGCTTTCGGCGCCGAGGGACGCGGCGAGCTCGCGGGCGACGATTCTGGTGTTGCCGCCCCGTGAAAAATAGACAAGAAGCGGTTTTTGCCCTTGCATTGACGCATCGGCGATAACCGTCTCTGCGGCCGCGCCTGTCTGCATGCACAGTAGGATGCTGAAGATGAACGCAGCCAACCCGTTAACTGATACAGCAATCCTGCTTTTAAAAACTCTTTGCATACTTATCTCCTTCTAAAAATCCGCCAGCCCGAACTCCGCCGTATCATAGGTAAATCCGGAGATAATTTCCCAGTTCGCGCCGCCATCATCGGACCGGACGATGGTGCCCCGGGCTCCGACAACAAGGCCATGCTGCTCATCACAGAATGCTATATTGCGAAGCCAGAACTTTGTTTTTATGGCATCTTCTTTAACCTGCCAGGTAGTCCCGCCATCACTGCTCGATAAATAAACCCCCTTATTGCCGATCGCCCATCCTTTTGATCCTCTGACAATAAGAGAATACAGGGGCTTATCCGTGCCTGACACAACCTTGCTCCAGGTCTTTCCAGCATCTGCCGTTTTCAGTATCACACCATCCATACCGACTATCCATCCATGCTCCTTATCCGCAAAAAATATCCCGTATAAAGCAGGCTGTGGTTTTTCCCAGACAGAATCACTTGTCTCGGACACAAGGTCTTTACATTCCCTGGGCTGCCAGGTTTTGCCGCCATCTTCAGTAAACTTGATCGTTCCGAATTCTCCCACAATCCATCCGGTAGTGTTGTCCGTAAAAAAGACGCTATTATAAATTTT
>CAYNVA010000324.1:0-1767 GCA_964400575.1 uncultured Thermodesulfobacteriota bacterium
CACATTAATGTACATGACATGAGTACTGCGATCTCATGAGAATCCGTCCATTGTTTGTTCACATAATTATCCTGTTTTATTCTTTTGTGCCTCTGTTCTTCCCCTTTTCAGAATCTGCAGGCAGTGAACTACCCCTGCCCGGCCATGCATCCGCACGTATGCAAGCAGAGTCATTTGCCAGCAGCACATCTATTAAGCCTGATTTGCGGCCCTCTCTCATTGACAAGGAAGACCGTTCTGCCAGGATGAAGTTGCGCATGGTCAGCTCGAATGAGAAAAAGCAAGAGTCGAATAATCCCCAGTCTCCTGAACCGCTGCCCGTTTCAGTCTCCGCCAAACCCGACATAGCACAGCCAGACCCCGAACTGAAATGGCAAACACTTTTTCCCATTTTCGGTGCCGGGGCTGAGAAAAGAGGCCATAAGCTTCCCTATGCCATCGGGGTAACACCGGGTTTTTATTACGGACGGCGTAATATCAAGGTGGACAATGCGAAGGTTTCTCTCGCGAAATTGACGATTCCCGCAGATAGACTCACAAACATAAAAGTGAAGAGCAGGGAGAAGAACTGGTCGGTGCGCCTAGATACATGGATTTTTCCCTTTTTAAGCCTGTATGCGCTGGGAGGGTACACGCGTCAATATACCGATGCGACTATCGGTGTGGATTTGCTTGACCGCATACAAAACCTGCGTGGTGCACGTCGAAAAGATTTTAAAGTGTCTGTTGATTTAACCGGCATCACCTATGGCGGAGGCATTACCCTGGTCGGCGGGTATAAAAACTTTTTTACCGCATTTGATTCAAATTACACCATCAGCGCGTTGAAGGGTGATCTGGTTTTCGGGAACAGATTAAGCCCTGATGTGAAGGCGCATATCTGCTCTGTCCGGCTTGGATGGCGCAAACAGATTTGTGATTCCCACCTGAATATCTGGCTTGGTGAAACCTACTGGGATACGACAAATACCATCAAAGGCCGCCCTGACATACCGGTTCTGGGCAAGGTTGGTTTCAGCCTGAAGGAGAGCACCCAAAAACCATGGAGCACGCATATTGGGACACACCTTGAAATAACCAAAACCTTTCAATTCATGGTGGACATGGGATCAAACTTTTCCGGCCTGTTCTGCATTGCCCCGGCATTTATCTACCGGTTTTAAGCATTCGCAAACAAAGTTTGTTTTTTTATGCTGCCCTGCAGTACATGGCAATGCATATAAATAAGTACTATGATACAGCATCATGAATATAATTGACTTTTCAGGCAAAAATGCTAACAGAAGTTGTGCTGGCTCAAGCCATAGGATTCAATTTCCAGCACTATGACATATTAAGAATGAAATGGGGAGCTGATGTTATGATGCGATTACTATTACCGCGGGCCGCGTTAGCGGTTATGTCTTTACTTGTAGTTCTGGCCGGCTGCCAGTCAAAACCGGAAACCGTTAAAGCGCGCAGCGGGCTTTCTGCAGTAAAAGTACAGCGAATCGCGCTGATGCCTTTTGTCAGGGGCCTGCATAACAGCAGCCTGGGCGACCCCATGAACCGCCTGCTTTACTGCACCATGTCCGATCTGTGCTTTAACATCAGGGAGGTCAAGGGCAACGCGGACGAGCTTATGACCGGCTTGCTGCAGGAGGCACTGCAAAAGAGCTACTCCGGGGCGCTGATTCCTGCCTCGACTGTTCAGTCTGCATATGCAGAGTTACCGAAATATCCCGCCACTGACACCCCGCAGTCTCTTGCCATCGCACTGGGCAGGAA
>CAYNVA010000325.1:0-2441 GCA_964400575.1 uncultured Thermodesulfobacteriota bacterium
CCTTTCAGAGTATTATATCGGCCTGGTGATTGCAGCGTACTTTCTGCCGGTGCTGAGTACTGAGCGGCGGGAGCAGGTGCTTGAACTGATTCCGGAGGGCCCGCTGTAAGCTTGAAAGCGCAATACGCGTTAAAGACCAGACCTGGGTAGTAAAACATATAGTGCAGCATATGGGTCTGTGGGAGGTACAGAAATGACCGGTGCCCGCAGAATTGTATGCGGGTGAACAAATCCGCTTCTATAACGGCGCCGATCCCGATTATTCCTTTGAGGCATATCTGTGATTTGAATGTAGGGGCTCAAAATATTGAGCCCCTACCAAATGGTCGAAGCGCACAAAAACAGCCTTTCGAGCTGACATAACACCACATAGCAGACCGCCCCCATTTTATAGTCTGCCCATCCCAAAGCGAATTCCTGTCAATTATCAATTCGTTTCAATCTCATTGTACAGCGTGTCGCGCTGCACCGGCTGCATGCCCGCCTGCCTGATACTATCCATGAGCTCGCCTTTGGTAAGGCCCTGTGCCGTGTCGGCACCCGCGGCATGGCCGATGCGCTCTTCAACAACGGTGCCGTCCATGTCGTCTGCGCCGAACAGCAGGGCAAGCTGCGCTATTTTCAGGCCCGTCATAATCCAGTATGCCTTGATATGGTCGAAGTTATCAAGCAGCAGCCGGGCGGCGGCAAACAGCCGGAGCTGCTCGAATGCCGTGGGCCTGCCACGGCCCGTAAGCTCGGTATTGGCGGAATGAAACGGCAGGGGGATGAAGGTCTGGAATCCGCCGGTCGCGTCCTGAAGATCGCGCAGGCTCAGGAGATGATCGGCAATCTCCTCATCGGTTTCGATGTGGCCCCACAGCAGTGTTGCGTTTGACTTGAGCCCGAGGCCATGGGCTGTTTTCATGATAGCAAGCCACTGTGCTGCCGTTGCCTTTTTCGGGCAGAGCGCCTGGCGCACGCGCGGGCTCAGCACCTCGGCCCCGCCGCCGGGCAGCGACCCCAGACCCGCTGCAATCAACTGCTCAAGCACGGCTCGTACGCTGAGGCCTGAAATGTCTGCAAAATACTGAATCTCAACCGGTGTAAAGGCCTTGATGTGCACGGCCGGAAACTTTTGCTTCAGTGCGGCCACCATGTCCCGGTAATAGTCAAAAGGCTTGTCCGGGTGCAGGCCGCTCACCATGTGCACCTCGGTTATGCCCAGGGGCAGGGCAGCGGCCACGCGTTCAAGCACGTCCTGCTCAGTCATGGTATAGGCCTGCGGTGCGCCCGTGTCGCAGCTGAAAGCGCAAAAGCTGCAGCGCGACACGCAGACATTGGTCAGGTTCACGTGGCAGTTGACATTGAAAAAAACCTTGTCGGCTGTGCGCTTTCTTTTTTCAGCGGCAGCCATGACCCCGAGCGCCAGTATGTCCTGACAGCGCAACAGGCACACAGCATCTTCCCGCGAAAGACGCTCGCGGCGTTTCAGCTTGCCGGCAATGAAATTAAGGTCAGACATGGCTTCCGGCATTTACCACAAGTTATTCTGTACGGAAACTAGCGGAAACTACGTTGTTGACAAATTACACAAACTTAAATTTCTTTCCCCTGCTCCCTATTATATCTTCTGCTTCGCAGCAAATACCTCAAGCTGAATAACGCCTAAATCATAGCCTGCAACAGATTATTGTGCAATTCATTTATATTTATAATTTTAGAAGATTTCTGAGCGGGAACGTGCGGGTTAGAGAATGAGCAAATCGAGAATTGATAATGCTTAAATCTCTCTACACTGCCGGCTTAAAGACCAGGCAGGAAAGCGGAGGCAGGGTCATGGTCAGGCTGCAGGGCCTGCCGTGGCATGGCACGGGCTCTGCTTGCAGGCCGCCGCCATTGCCGATATTGGCGCCGCCAAAAAATTCGGCATCGCTGTTGAGCACTTCCCGGTACCAGCAGGCCAGCGGCGCGCCCACGCGGTAGCCCGAGCGGGGCACGGGCGTGAAATTGCAGGCAATGAGCAGAAAGTCTTCCGGGTTTTTCGCCTTGCGCATGAACACGACGATGCTTGACTCCCAGTCGCTGAAATCAATCCATTCAAAGCCGCCGTGGTCGAAATCAAGCTCGTAGAGCGCAGGCTCGGTGCGATAAAGGCGGTTGAGCTCGCGCACGAAAGCCTGAAGCTTTATATGCGGTTCATACTGCAAAAGGTGCCACTCGACGCTTGCATTGTGGTCCCATTCCGCCCACTGCCCGATATCTGCGCCCATGAACAGATGCTTCTTGCCGGGATGGCTGAACATATACCCCAGCAGCAGGCGCAGGTTGGCAAACTGCTGCCACCGGTCGCCGGGCATTTTGCCGATAAGGGCGCCCTTGCCGTGCACGACTTCATCGTGGGACAGGGGCAGAACGAAATTTTCGTGAAATGTGTAGAGCAGGGCAAACGTGAGCATATT
>CAYNVA010000326.1:0-4965 GCA_964400575.1 uncultured Thermodesulfobacteriota bacterium
CGTAACAACCGAGCTGAGCCCTGAACGGGCGCCGGACTCAACACCTGCGGCCGATTCAATATAGGCCCCCGCTGTTGTTGTTCCCAGAAGCGAAGCGGCGACTGTTGCAAGGGCATCGCAGAGCATGGGTTTTTCAATATCTGGCAGCCTGCCATTTTTGTCGAGCATGCCTGCCTTATAGGAGACGCCCAGCAGCGTGGCCATCGTATCGACAAAGGCCATGACGAAAATCGTAAGGATGACGGAGAAAAAACCCCACTGTAAGGCTCCCGCAATATCAAGTTGAAATAAAAGCGGGCCTATAGAGGGCGGCATGCTGACCCACTGCCCGGGCAGATCAATCACGCCAAGGGGAAATGCAAAAAATGTGGTGGCGATAATGCCGATGAGCATGGCGCCTTTGACCTTTTTTATCATGAGAGCGGCTATGAAGATGAAACAGAAGACGGCAAGCAGCACGGACGGCTGCTTAAGATTGCCAACATGCACCGGAGCGCCCGGAACGCCCAGCACCACAATTCCTGCCTCGTTAAGGCCGATGAAGGTTAGGAATAGCCCGATGCCGACGGCAAAACTTATCTGCAGGCCCTCGGGTATCTGGTCGGTAAGCCAGCTGCGTATTTTAAAAACCGTCAGGATGGCGAACAGCACGCCTGCAATAAATATGGCGCCCAGCGCCGTCTGCCAGCTGTAGCCCAGCACCTTCACCACGGTATAAGCGATAAATGCATTCTCGCCCATATACGGCGCAATTGCAAAAGGCCGGTTGGCATAGACACCCATGAGCATGGTGCCGAAAAATGCGCTCAGAATGGTTGCCACCATGGACGCGCCGAAGGGCATGCCCGCAGCTTCCAAAATTTTCGGGTTCACGACTATGATATAGGCCATGGTCACAAAAGTCGTGAGTCCGCCGATAACCTCCTGCCGCACCGATGTGCCAAGCTCCTCTAAACGAAAATAGCGTGCCAGCATAGCTACCTCAAATAAAACTTTTTCAAAGAAATGCCACAAACTTAGTCTGTATGGCAATAAAAATCATACCTGGCATTTCACAATCAAAACAGCCCCGCGAAAAGGGGTAAAAAACTTGACATATACGGCAAGTTACAGTATTGGTAGTCATTATTTAGCATAAGAAGCATTTTTATCCGCAAGTGTTTCCTATACTATCATATTACCCTCGGCGCGCCAAAGGGATCAGCTTAATTTTCAATGTAATTTTAGAAGTTTAGCACAGCGAAAGGAGCAAGCATGGAAAATAAAAAAATGATTCCGGCCAAACTGCCCCCTGATATATACAGGGCGATTGAAGATGTGGTAGGCCGGGAATATATCTCTCAGGACCGTGCGGTTCTGGAATGCTACAGCAAGTTCTCCGTGGATGCAGGCGGAACGCTGAAAAAGCACATGAAAGACCCCAGCAACATCCCGGCATGCATCGTGTACCCTGAGTCGACCGAAGAGGTGCAGGCCATCATGCGCATCTGCAACCGCTACAAAACCAAGGTCATCCCGTTTACAAACGGCATGATCACCTTTAACGGCCCCACAACACCGGAACCCACGGTGTGCGTGCATGTCAGCCGCATGAACAAAGTGCTTGAAATCAATGAAGACACCATGACCGCGCGGCTGCAAGCCTATGCCGATTATGCACAGCTGCAGGCCGATGCCATGAAAAAAGGCCTCTGGAACGGCGGCACACCGCTTGCCACCACGATCTGCAAGCTTTCCTCTCAAAGCGCATTTGCAGGCGTTTGGCAGACGGACCACAAATTCGGCACCCTTTCGCGCAATATTATCAGTATTAAAATCGTCCTGCCTTCGGGTGATGTTCTGGTGACCGGCTCTGACACCGTTTCCGGCATGGATACCTTCTGGGAATACGGGCCTGGACCCGACCTGTTCTCTCTGGTTCGCGGCAGCGGCGGCACCACCGGTATAGTAACCGAGATCGTGTGCAAACTACACACCTGGTGCGGCGACAGGGAACTGCCCGAGCCGCCGGCAGGCCGCCCCAGCATTCAGACATTCACCGATGCCAAGTATGACACAGGCCCCGCCCCCAAGCGGCATAAACTGCTGTGGGTTGAATTCAACGATCTGGACTCCGAGATTGCGGCTCTGCGCAAAATAGGTCAGGCAGGCATCGGCGTGGGCCTTAATGCAACCGGCGTCTATAATGCCTACTACTGCTCGCAGACGCAGGATATGACCCTTGATCGCGTGGAGAAGAAATTTTTCCCGGCCTATAACCTGTACGTGATCATTCAGGGCATCGTATCAGAGCAGCAGATCGATTATGAAGAAAATATCGTGCGCGACATCATCTCGGAAACTGGCGGCACATTCCTGTCGCAGGACTACAAGGCCGATGTGCTCTACGCACTGGCCCCCTGGAATCTGGACTGCATACGCCATGTCACCGGCTACCGCATGAACCGCCACTCCTACTGCGGCTCCAATATCCTTGGTGGCCCCGTCGACACGGTTGCGCTCAAGACCCGCGAGGTCTGGTCAAAAGCGCTCAATACCTTCGGTGAAACCTATGTGACCGACCGCGGCGGCATGGATGATACGCCGTTTCTCTACTCCAGCAACCACAGCGGCCGCTTCTGGCTCACCGAAGCCGATGTCTATCCCGACATGAACAAACCGGAGCTGCTGCAGCGCGCCCAGGCAACGGTTGCCTGCGGCATGATCAACACCATCGCCGACAAGTACGGCCCGGGCGCCAACGGTCTGGGCGTCTCCATCGAACCCGTCACCTCGTTTATGCCTGAGGTTGGCCCCAATGCCCATATGCTGTTCAGGAAAATCCGCGACGTGTTCGACCCCAACGGCATCTGCGCCCCCGGCAGGCAGATATTCAGCAAGGCTGAATACGAGGCCTTCCCCGAGCAGGCAGTGGCTGGCTTGAACAAGCTGCGGCAGATGCATGGTCTGCAGCCCATTGAGAGATAAGTAACCATTTCCAGGAGAAGGAAAAAGGCTATGGCAGTTGACAAATCAAAACTTGAAAAAATAGCGGGCAAAAAAAATGTCTTTGTCGATGAAGCCACACTGAAACAGTTCTCGCAGGACCAGAGCTTTGTTGCCCCGCGCCGGCCAGATGCCGTGGTGTATGTCGAGAAAGCCGAGCAGGTGCAGGAAATCGTAAAGCTTGCCAACGAAACCCTCACCCCCATCGTGCCGTTCAGCTCAGGGCTCACCCTGCGGGGCGCTACCATCCCCGATCAGGGCGGCATCATCCTGAACATGTCCAGGATGAACAAAATCATTGAAATCGATAAGGAAAACCTGTTTGCAATGATCGAGCCCGGCGTCACCTACAAACAGCTGCAGGACGAGCTTATGCCCAAAGGATTCAAGGTCATGATTCCCTTCGGCGCGCCGGCCGACCGCTCCGTGTTGACCAGCTATCTTGAGCGCGACCCGGTCATGGGAGCGCCATGCTTTGAAGACGGCAACTTTCTCATCATGGATACTGAAATCGTGCTGCCAAACGGTGAGCTCTTTCACACCGGCAATTGGGCGTCCGGCGGGCGGCCAGGCTCCCCCGCAGGCCCGATACGCAACAATGTCTTCCGCCTGTGGACCGCAGCGCAGGGCACTCTGGGCATCATGACAAAAATGGTTGTCCAGATATCCTATATACCGGCTGCACGAAAAACATTCTTTATTCCCTTTAAAAATATGGCCGATGCGATCGAGCCCATGAAGCGCATCCAGCGCAGGGAAATCGGTGCTGAAAGTTTCATTATCAACAGCTTCAACCTTGCGGCCCTCCTGACCGAGAGCTGGCAGATTCCGGCAAGCTTCCCTGTACAGCCTGCCGATGCCACGGAATTTGAGCAGATCAGAAAAGTGCTCCCGGCCTGGACCATGGCGGTCGTAATAAACGGCCCCAAACGCCGAACGGATGAAAAAATCGGCTATGAGACTGAAGCGCTCCGGGAAATATGTGATACGCTGAATCTGGAGCTGCTTGAAAGCCTGCCGAACGTCACCGGCGCCGAAAACATCATTGCGGCTGAAATACTCAAGCCCTGGGGAGTGCTGCGAAAATTCAACTTCAAGGGCTCAGTGCATGATCTGACCTTCAAGGCGCCCATCAACAAAGTTGCTGAACTCGAGAAGCTCATGATCGACCTGGCACAGGCTGCAGGCTATCCTGCAGCCGACATCGGCATCTACATCATGCCTCTTGAGCGCGGGCGAGCCATACACTGCGAACTGGACCTGCACTGCCCTGCAGCTGAAGGCCCGGAGCGCGACATGGTAAAAAAACTCTGGCAGAAAGCTTCGGCCGAGCTTATCAATAACGGCGCCTACTTTGACCGGCCCTACGGCATCTGGGCGCAGCTTATGTACAGCCGTGCAGCACAGTATTCACAAATACTGAAAAAACTCAAAGAGGAAACCGATCCGAACAATATTCTGAATCCCGGTAAGCTCTGCTTTGCATGATATATATGAAACTCATTTTTCAGGAGGTTTAAACGAATATGACCGATTATGATGTAATAGTTATTGGCTGCGGCCCGGCCGGCATGATGGCTGTCGGCGAGCTTACAAAGCGCGGCATAAAGGTGCTGGGCGTCGACAAAAAGCCCAGGCTTGATGTCAATATCCGCACCGCTTCCGGGTACTGCTTTCTTGACCAGCCCTTCAATAAGGAGTTTATCAAGTGCACACCCAAGGGCGATGTAACCGACCTGGAATATACCGACGGCGGTTTTTCCGTGACCTATTCAGCGCCGATGCAGGGCATTTATCACTCCCATATGTTTTCAGATACGGGCCGCCACTGGCAGGCTACAACGCGCAAAAAGCCGTTTTACCATTTATTTGAGCCCGCCAGATGCCATGCCGATCGCTACAAATGGGCAAGCGGGCTGGGCGCCGAATTTATGACCGGCACCTCGTTTATCAACTGCACGCAAACCCCCGGATCGGTTG
>CAYNVA010000327.1:0-2307 GCA_964400575.1 uncultured Thermodesulfobacteriota bacterium
AATGGCGGTCTGCAGCGCTGCGGAATCCTCATAGGTGAGCATGGCGGCGCTGCGAAAAAATTTTTTCACGGCATCGGTCACCTGGGGAATGCGGCTGCTGCCGCCGAGCATAAGGCAATAGTCTATGGCCGAGCGGTCCAGACGGCCCCGGTCAAGGGCATCCTGCAGGGGCGCAAACACCGAGCAGACCATGCGGTAGTCGGTTTCGCGGGCATACAGCAGGTCTTCGTCGAGAAACGGGGCAAGCAGCTTTTCAAACTCGGGAGCAGTGAGCTGCGGGCAGTTTATGACAAGCTGCAGGCCCCGCACGGTAAACGTGAAAATGCCGGGCATTGTGCTCACAACCCGGTCGCGGGACGCAGCGTCAAGCCTGCCCTGACGGTGCAGGCGGTTTATTTCATCGCACAGTTGCACCTTCAGCTCCTCGGCAATACCTAAAAGCGCAGGCTCCAGATACTCTTTCTTGTCGTCATAGCTGAGATCAAAACGCGAAAGATCGTTCAGGGTCTTGAGCCGGGGTATGAGCACCTCGTGGACAATAGCGCGGTCTATGTCGCCGCCGCCGAGACGGTGATAGCTGGATACGGCAAGGGGAAATATCCGGACCGGGAAGCCCTCCTCAGGCACGTAGAGGCTGAAAATGGCCACATCGCAGGTGCCTCCGCCAAAGTCAAACACCAGCAGCTTTTTATACTGCCCGGCATGCTGCTTGAAATCCTCCCGGTTCAGCATCAGGTAATCAAGAAACGCGGCCACCGGCTCATCCAGAAGGTCGCAGGCATCGGGGTCGATACCGGCAAGACGGGCTGCCTGCAGGGTGTCTTTGCGCTGGGCCACCTGAAATGAGGCGGGCACCGTGACCACGGTGCGGCTGATCGCGACCTGGCTTTCATTTTTGATAGCATCATGCAGAAACCCAAGCACCTTGCCGCTCACCTCGGCCGCAGACCGGAACCCCTCGGGCGCGCGAGTATAGATTTTGCGAATGCCCATATCATTTTTGCATTCATAAAAAAGGTCCTGGTTCTGAGCAAGCCCCAGCTCAAGGCAGCGGCTGCGGAGATGCTTTGCCCCCTGGCCGATAAAGACACCATCATCCTGAATGGCCACAACAGAGGGCACCAGCGTGCTTTTAACCCACTGCCCATTGGCACAACGTTGGGGAAACTCAAGGCAGCGGGTTTTGAGCGAGCCCGGCTGCTGCGGCGTCCAGAGTATTTCAGAGGTGGTCGAGTTGGTAGTCCCGAGATCGATACCGGCAACGCGGATAGGCCTGCTTTTTTGCGCTCCTAAGATTTCAGGGATACATACTGAGAGCTTATTCATTGGCACGACCTTATGAAATGTTTCATAAACTGTTCAGTCGCTGATTATTTTAAAGCCTTCACCCTAGCGCCCCCGATATTCAACGGCGGTGGCGGTTGAATATGCGATAATCAGCAGCGCTGTAAGGACAAAAAACCATTTTTTCATGCCTTTTCTTCCTTGTGTGGGTGTCTTCTACTTTGTGCCTGAACGGAAAGTCATTTTTTTGTTGGGTTAAGCCCTGAAAAAACCGTTGGGTTTCGTACCTCAACCAACCTACGCAATTTACAATATTTTAGTAGAGACAGGTTTCAAACCTGTCTCTACAATCATAAGGGCAAACCCAACACATCCATGGCTTGAGGTTTTCGTTCAGCCACTACTTTGACTTTAGCACCCGGTTTTGTCATATAAGGACAAAAGGCGGAAAAAAATTGAGGAGTAACAAAAAAAGGTGGGGGAGTTGCGGCTTTCGCCAGGCCGGTGGCCAGGCAGACGTTCGATTCATTGCATTATATGTTTGGTAAACTCTAATTTACGGGGTTCTTATTTGTCCAGTTAATGTGCAAGGGCGGAATTTTGGCGGCCAACTCGTTTGTAATCAACAGCATTAAAGAGTCAGGAGTCGCGATCCCCCCTTGAATTCACCTTTTGGCAAAATGATTCTTGTGTTTCTCTGATTCATGTGTTTCTCTTGACACGCAATGTATTTTTTATTTATACTTTAAAAAAGCAAAACACTTTAACGGGAACAAAAATATGAAAAATAAAAAAATATTTATTTTTATTTTATTATTATCATTTTCAATCTTTTCCTTATCCAGTATCGCCCCTGCCCTTGCAGCAAAAAAGAAAGCAGTCAAACAGCCGCCTGCAGCCTCTATACAGCACCAAAATGATGCTCAGGAAGAATCAGCAGAGGAGCCTACAGGAGCGAAAAAAGCCACTGTCCAGCACGCCATCTCGAAAAATCCGTATCTTGGCGCAATCCTCATCGATGCG
>CAYNVA010000328.1:0-2746 GCA_964400575.1 uncultured Thermodesulfobacteriota bacterium
AGGTTGTTGTTGTCGTGGTTGTCGCGGCATCATCTGCCGGAGGCTGATACAGCTTGTAGCCTTCATCAGGGGTGAGTATCTCGAAGCCCGACCAGGACACACGGGCCAGGGTTGCAGAGGAATCGACATCCTCAACCGAAAACTGCGGCGGATGGCCGATGATCTCACGGGCGCGGGAAAGATTTTTAAGAAATTCGCCCTGCTGGGTAAAACTTAACTCATACCATGGCCTGCCTGCAAACACCTGAAAGACGTCATCCTTGTTGCTGATCTTTGCGATGATGCCCTTTTGCATAAAGTTCGGCAGGGCACTGTTGATCCAGGTGATGGCCCAGTTGATCTCGGCGCGGCTGAACCGGCTTCGCTTCTGATTTTCGGCCTGCGCGGAGACCGTCGGCGCCAGCAGGCAGACAAGCATGCTGACCGCACACAGACAGGCGCAGGGTGCGCGCAGCAAAAAGATTCTGTTTGCCTGCCCCTGCTCAGTTTTCAAGTTTTTGCCCCAGCTTCCGGTACAGGTCTTCAACAGTATCAGGGGCCACATCGGTTTTTTTCCAGCCTCCGGCGGCCGGTTCGTTGTCTTTCTTGCCCTTGTATTTATCGAGACTTTTGCTCACGCTGTCCTGCATTTCGAGCTTCTTTATCAGAAAGACTTCGACGCCGTTTTTCACCTTCCGTATATCGGCCCGCACCATCCAGCGCTTGTTGCCCTCGGTATCCATGCGATGCACCCACTCGGTTTCAAGCAGGCCGTCTTGCTTATCATTTTTTTTAAAAGCGCATTTAAGATCAAAGCGCAGCAGCTCCTCAACAGAGCTCCACACACGGTCATAGGGGCGGTCATAGACCCTGGCCATGGAGCGCATTTCCCGCTCCTGCGTCGAGGCGCAAGCCTGCAGAAGCACGGCGCCGGCCGCGATAAACATCAGTACAAACAGCAGATTTTTTTCTCTCACGGTTGCAGTCTCCCAAGTATTTAAAAAATAATGTTTATTTTTTGTCCGAAAATGCTGTAATGTCAAGCAAAAGGTGGCGGTGGCCACCGGCCCGGTCTCATGGTATATACAGCTATGAGCCATTCATGAAAGGAAACCAGATGAAACGATGCATCATAACCGGCATAATTCTTTGCGCGCTGTGCAGCCAGGCCCGCGGGGCCGCTGTGCGCGAGCTGAACCTGGAGGCCCTGTGCCGCAGCGCTGGAACAGTTTTCTGGGGCGTCTGCACCAAAGTCGAGACCCGTGATACCGCCCTGGTCTATACGTTCAAACCCTACCGCATACTCAAAGGCGGGTCGGGCGATACCGTGACCCTGCGCATGCATAAGGCGGCAAGCATGTATGCCCGGGCTCCGCGGTTTACCGCCGGGCAGGAAGTGCTGCTGTTCCTGTACCCGGAAAGCGATCTCGGGTACAGCTCGCCGGTAAGTTTCGGGCAGGGGGTGTTCATGGTTTCAAACACCGGCGGCGGCGAAAAAACAGCTGTCAATGAGCACGGCAACACCCGTCTTTTCAAAGGCATGAACATGGAGCAGCTGTGTCCAGGCTCGACGCTTCCGGGCATCAGGCAGTGCAGCTTACGGGGGTCTGGTGAACTTCTCCATCAGGAGTTCATGGAGCTCATCCAGAAGATAATCACGGTAAAACGATAAAAGGGGTGCTGCCATGAAAAAATCACCAGTGCTTTTTCTGCTTGTCATCCTGATGCAGCACGCAACACTAACCTGTGCCGGCGGGCCAATGCTGACGGATCAAGACTGTAACCCGGTCGTTTTTCTTGAAAGCGGCATGCCCATACCCTATTCAATCGATCAGGGCACTCTGGGCCTGTTTTCAAACAGTGAGGCCGCTGCCATTGTGGATGACTGCTTTGCCACCTGGCAGGCAGTTGCAACGGCCCGGGTCAGCTTCCAGAATGCAGGGGCTCTTTCTGCTGACGTAACTCAATATAATATCGAGACCTTTGCCAGCAAGACCGACAGCATAAATCCGGTTATTTTCGACTCCGACGGGGGCATCATCGACTCGCTGTACGGCAAAGGGGCAAGCGATAATATTATCGGCTTCTCCGGCTCGTCCTATGACTGTGATGCTGCTGCAGGATGTCATTATACCGAAGGCCTGTCGCTTTTAAACGGCCGCTTCACCCAGGAGCCCTACAACTGGGGCCCCGCGCTGTTCAAGGCCACCTTTGTGCATGAAGTCGGCCATTTCATCGGCCTTGACCACTGCCAGATTAACCAGCAGTATGTGCATGACGATAACACGACAAACGATATCTATATCCCGACCATGTTCCCCACATCGACCGACGACGACACGCCGCTCGCGGACCTCAACCCCGACGACGAGGCCGCCGTCACCATGCTGTACCCGGCTGAAGACAGCATTGTGAAGGCTGCCTACGGCCGCATCAGCGGCACGCTGCACTGGCAGAGCGGCCTGCCTGTGCGGGGCGCCAATGTTGTTGCGGTTAAACAGGGCGATGAGCTCATGAGCCGCTTTTCCAGCGTTTCTGACTACTGCATGCAGGGCGACGGCTCATTTGAAATGCTGGTTACCCCCGGCACCTACAGCTTTTTTGTGGAGCCCGTTTATCCGCTTTTTACCGGCGGCTCCAGCGTGGGCCCCTATGCCGATACCGCGCTTTCGTTGTCATTTATTTTTCCGGTTATAGCAACCGACTTTGATCAGACCGTGGAAGTGGAAGCCGGGCTCACTGCGACTATCGAACTTTTTGCCCGGCG
>CAYNVA010000329.1:0-2424 GCA_964400575.1 uncultured Thermodesulfobacteriota bacterium
CCCTTTTACGCCGGCGGCACCTTCAGCCAGTTCACCGGCGCGGGTGATCTGCTCCTGCGGTATGCCGCCTTTGAGCGCGACAATGAAACAGGCGCCCTGGTGATACTGCACGGCAAATCCGAGTCCTATATCAAATATGCCGAGGTGGCCTATGATCTGCAGGAGCTGGGCCTGTCATGCTATCTTCTGGACTCCCGCGGATTCGGCTTCTCCGAGCGCGTTCTGCAGGATGATCCGCAAAAGGTTTATGTGGAGCGCTTTGATGACTATGTCGAGGACCTGAAAACATTCATCGATACCGTTGTGAGGGCAAAGCCTCACAGCCGCATCTTTATCCTGTCCCATTCCATGGGCGGCTGCATTGCCGCGCGGTATCTTGAAAAATACCCCGGCGATATTACGGCCGCCGTGCTCTCCTCGCCCATGGTGCAGATCGATACGGGCAGCTTTCCGCCTGCCGTTGCCTACGGGGTTGCAGCAGTAAGCACTGCCCTTGGGAAGGGCACGGACTATGCCATTGGCCAGGGGCCGCGCGAGGAAGAGCCCTTCTATGCCAACACCACATCACACAGCATTGCGCGCTGGTCAAAGTGGGAGCAGGAGCTTATCCCGTCAAATCCGGAAATCAGGTCAGGCGGCGCCACCTACAACTGGATCAAAAGCTCCATGGAGGCAGGGGCACTTGCCCGCAGAAAAGCCGGCGCGATAGAAACACCCCTGCTGCTGCTGCAGGCTGAAGAAGACTGGTTTGTGCGGCCCGATGGGCTGGACATGCTGTGCGACAGGGCCGATGACTGCTCGAAAGTGTACATTTTCGGCAGCCGCCATGAAATACTCATGGAAACCGACTCGATACGTGATGTGGCGCTGGAGAATATAAAAAGCTTTCTGCGGAAATTTATTGATTAGAACTTTGCCTCCACGCGAAAATCCGCGGGCAATAAAAGCTATGGTTCAAAATCGTTCATCGTTGATCGTTCATCGTTGATCGTTCATCGTTGATCGTTAATCGTTGATCGTTGATCGTTTATGGTTTTATTCGAACAACGAACAACGATCAACAACCAACGATTAACGAGTTCTGCTCCAACCTCCGCCTTCCGACCTCTGACTTCCGACTTCCGACTTCTTTTCTCAAGCCCTCCGGCCTTACTTGTCCTTTTCATTCTGGCGTTTGAAAATTTTCTCTATTTCCTCAAAACCCTTGATAATATCGGCATAGGATTTGGTTTTTGACGAATCAGGCAGCGTCGCGTTCTGCGATTCATCTTTTTCAGGCTGCGGAGCAGCAGCGGCATCCTGCTTACCCTTTTTCTCTTCTTTATGATTCTGGTTATTGGTACTGTGCATCATGAAAACCCCTTCAAAACCAAGAAACAAAGCGTCATTTATATATAAATATACACCATACAAATAAAAAAACAACTTGAAACAAAGTCTGCTGCCGGCTTTAAGAAACAGCGCAGACAACAGAGCAGAGAAGGTTTCCGGCAACAGCCCGGCTGGATTCAATTACGGCAGCCGGAAAGCTCAATAAAAAATTTGCAATAAACGGATAAAACAGCTATTGCCTTTTAGCGAGCATACAACCAACCAAGTACAGAGGACGCAATGTCACGCGGAGACCAGCTTGAGCGGCAGTGGAAAGTAATTCAGGCCCTTATCGCATCGGGGCGGGGCAAAACAGCGCAGGAACTGGCTGAAGCGGTCGACTGCAGGCTGCGTAGCGTGTACCGCGATCTGGAAGTGCTGCAGACTGCAGGTTTTCCCATCTGCAATGAAAAGATAGACGGGAAAAAAGTCTGGGCTGTCATGGACACGTTCAAGCACAGCATACCGATTCCCCTTGGCCTGCCCGAGCTCATGGCGCTCTATTTCAGCCTTGATATGCTCCGCGCCATGCACGACACGGTTTTTTACGAGTCACTTGAGTCCCTCTTCCAAAAAATCAAGGCCACCCTGCCGCCTGAATCAACTGAATTTCTCAATAATCTTAAAAAAGCACTCTGTGTCGATCAAAGACAGTACCGGCAGTACGGCAGGCTCAAGAACATCATCACCGGCATCAACGACGCCGTGATGTGCAGCCGGTCCATCGACATAATCTATTTTGCCCTGAGCAGAAAAAGCCGGACAAAACGCACCGTCGACCCGTACAGAATCTGGTTTATCAACGGCACATTCTATCTTGTGGGGTACTGCCACCTGCGCAAAGAGGTCAGGATATTCGCCCTTGACCGCATCCGCAACCTGGAACTAACCGGGCGGGGCTTTACCATCCCGGAGGATTTTGACCTGGATGATTTCATGAGCGGCGGCTTCGGCGCATACCGCGGCATACCGGAAAAGATCAAAATCGTTTTCTCTCCGGAGATCGCCGGGTATATCGAGGAAAAAGTCTGGCACACAAGCCAGCAGATTACC
>CAYNVA010000330.1:0-3003 GCA_964400575.1 uncultured Thermodesulfobacteriota bacterium
TGCAATCTCAGCCTTAATCTGCGCCTGCGGCATGACGCCCTGGCCTGCGGCGTACTTGAGATAGGCCCCCTGGAGCCAGGCCTGCGTTGCCGTTGTCTTTGCGTCAAGCTTTACCTCATGGCAGTCATTGCAGGTGATGCCCTTTGGTATATCGGGATGATTGGCGGAGAGGACGCTTGCAGCGGCATCGATCTGCTTTGGCTTTGCAGCCACCTTTTTCCCAGCTGCCGCGGCAGTTCCGTAAGCTGCAATGCAGGCCAGTACCATGATGCAGATGATCTTCTTCATTTATATCTCCTTGTAAAAAATACAATCTGTTAGAGGGAACGGTCGCTACCATTCCCTCCGGAATAGTTAACCCTATTTTAAAGGTTTGGACAGGGCTCCTACAAAGCCCTGTTCACCAGATCAACCAGGCTCAGCATGTGCAGCGGGCTGCCTATGGCATTGATTGAATCGCCAAGGTTCGACTCGCACCACGGGCAGGAGGTGACCAGGGCTTCGGCCCCGGTTGATTCAGCCTCTTCAATGCGCTCGCGTGCGGTTTCCAGGGCAAATTCCGGAAATGCCGAGCGCACGCCGCCGCCGGCGCCACAGCACCAGGAAAATTCCCTGATGCGTTCCATTTCCATGAGTTCGACGCCCGGGATGGCTTTCAGAACATTGCGCGGCGCGTCGAACACGCCTTTTGCACCGAAATTGCGCTCCCGCGGCGGCTCTGAGAGGCCCCACTTCACGCGCACGCCGTCCCAGATATCCTGCGGCTCGCCGCCGCGGCCCATGTGGCAGGGATCATGCCAGGTCACTTTTATATTCTGCGGCCGGGTGAATTTCAGTTTGCCCTGCTGAATAAGCTGGTCGAGATACTCAGAGCTGTGCTTTACCTCGAAATTCATTTTTCCGACGCCGGGATACTGGCTGCGCAGCACGCCATAGCAGCCTGCGCATGAAGTTACTACCGTCTTGACCCCGAGGTCGTTGAACAGCTTGATATTGCGCTCTGCATGCTCGCGGAACATGTCGACCATGCCCACCTTCAGCACCGGGCTTGCGCAGCAGGCCTCATTGATTCCGAGAATGCCGACATCAACGCCGGCATTCTGAAGAATGCTCAGAGTCGAGCGGGCAACCTCCTGCATATTGGCGTTATAGGAATAGGTGCAGCCGGCAAAATACAGAACCTCGGCCTTTTCCTTGCTGATGTCTTTTACCTTCATTTTACGCGCCCAGTGGCCGCGCCGCGAGCGTGGCTGGAGCCAGGGATTGTTATTCTGGCGAATGCTGTCAACGGCGGGCATATGGCCGGGCAGGGGGCCTTTGCCCTTTGCAACGGCAAGGGCACGCAGCTCGTGGAGCACTTCGAGGGGCTCCATGTCGCGGGTGAACTTGCAGGTAACGTCACAGCCCCCGCACAGGGTGCAGGTGTAGATGACCTCGGCTGCCTTGTCCGTGAGCTCCACCTCGCCTTCAAGCAGCGCGCGGGCCAGATCAAAGCGGCCCTGCGCTGAGTAGGCATCGTATTTGTATTTTTGCATTGACGGGCAGATGCGGGCCCGCTCTTTGCTATTGACGCTCCACGGGTGCACCCACTTGCACATGGAGCAGCGCTCACAGTTCACCAGGTCCCAGCGATATTTTTCAAGACTCATAACAAATCTCCGTTTTAGATTTTGAATTGCGGATTTCGGAGTTCTCCATTTTCAATATTGCCGTTTATTATTATTGCTCTGCTGCAGTTTTAGTTTTGGGTGTTAGATTTTTATGTTTTGTTTTTTAATCCAAAATCGGAAATCAAAAATTCAAAATTGCTACATCCCGAGCTTCCCCGGATTCATGATGTTTTTAGGGTCAAGTACATCTTTCACCATTTTTGCCGTTTGATACTGCACGGCATTGCCGCTTGTGACCATCTCCGCCCACGGCCCGTAGGCCCGTGTAAAGAGCGCGCCCATGCTGTGCAGTCGGCGGCTTGCGGCGCTGTGCATACGGCGCATGCGGCAGCAAGCATCGCGGTCCGCCGGGTCATAGGGCAGCATGAATTCAAGATGGCATGCCCGGCCGTTTTCTATCGGCTGCAGGTATATGCCCATATCATCTGAAGACATGCGGCCGCAGACGTTTTCCTTGTGCATGGCATCCACGAACTGTGAAGCCCGGTTCATGGTCGTGATGAAGAAGATGTCGGAGCTTGCACCCTTCAGGCGCTCTTTCCAGTAGACCTCGCCGTCCCAGCATTGCAGCAGGTGTCGCTCGAAAAAAGCCGCGGCCCGGGGAGCCTGACTGATTGTCGGCTGCGGGGCAAGGCCGCATTCGCGAGCCGTTTCGAGAAAATCGGCCTCCTGCCAGGCAATGCGCTCATCGGGAAAGCGGCGCAGGCCGCCGATGCAGAAAATCTGCGTGTACGCAGGCAGGCGTTTTTTCAGCCGCTCGTAGTCTTCTGGCATACGCTGCGCGAGCATGAGGGCAAGGGCAGTGCTGTTGAGAATGAAACATTCGTATCCCAGCCATTTGCGCTGAATTCGGTACGTGAAGTCAACCAGGGCGTCGAGATTTTCAGATGCGGTGAAAAAGAGTTCCTGCCGTGAGGGCAGGGGCTCGGCCATGATATTCATCCAGGTGACAATCCCAAGTGTGCCCTGCGCCCGGGTATACAGCCGGTTCCAGTCAAAGCCTGGCCCCCAGGGTCCGATCATATCGGATTGGTTCAGCTCAGGCGGCCCGAGTGCCGCAGTGCCCGTGCGGAAAATGTCGCCCGCGGGCATGACGATTTCCATAGTATAAATGGGCTCAGTGTAGTTGAACTCGGGGATGAGCCGCGGCTGCGCTTCAAGCACCGAGGTGAGCACTGACTGGTCTTTGCGGGGCAGCAGCGGGAACAGGGGCCGCAAATTTTCTTTTGCAAGCGCTTGCTGCAGCTGGCCATAGGTCACGCCGGGCTGCACGCGCACGCTGCGGTTTCTCGGGTCGATTTTTTGAATCTGCTGCCAGCCCGACAGGTCGATT